>JBEKSK010000011.1:0-20129 GCA_049517155.1 Solirubrobacteraceae bacterium | reverse complement strand
ACCGGGTCCTGGGGCGTCCGGCTTCATCGACCGCCCGCAAGGCCTCACCGGTGAGAGTCCCTATCTGTCCGGTTCGCCGGGCACGGCGAGCGAGCCAGCCCTGGTGGCCCCCGGCTCGAGCCTCGTCACTGACCCGAAGATCAACGCCGACGACACCGGCCGCCTGGTTTCAGGCACCGATGGCTTCGGCAACCCGATCCCGGCGGACACGTTCGTCGGGGCGGTCAGCGACACCGGGCCTGTTTCGCTGGCGGGCAACGCCAGCACGACAACCGCGTCCAACAACTACGCCAAGCCCTGGATCGGGACATTCCAGCTGTTGAACGACAGCGGGCAACCCGTGACGCTGGCGAACGGATTCGACGGAAACGTGACGCTCAGTGGTGAGGCAGGAGCATCAACGGTCGGCACCACCAGCTGCCCGACCGGCAGCGAGTCGGCGACGACCAGCACCTGCAAGACCACCGATCCGCTGTACGACGCCACCGACTTCACCCCCGGCGGCGGCGACACCGGCACCGTGCTGATCAGCCCGCTGATCAAGCCGGGAACCGTTTCGAGCACCTTCTACAACCACTACAGCACGCTGCGTACGCTCGAGGACCTGTTGCTGACCGGTCGGCCCTGCAAGGACACGGCGTTGGTTGCCGGCTCGGTCTGCGATGGCCTTGACGGTGAGGGCCACATCGGCTACGCGGCCCAAGCCGGACTGGCCGACTTCGGTCCGGACGTGTTCACCGCGCAGTCCTTCAGGCCCGTGTACCCGCTGCCCTGGCGGCGGCGGCGCGGGCACCACTGAGGTCGATGCACTCCGTCCTTCGGGCGCCGAAGTGCAACGCGGGCCGGGCTCTCCAGCCCGGCCCGCTTCGTGGCGTCGCCGTTGTTGTGCTCGCCGCCACTGCTCTGGGTGGGTGCGGCGGCGGTGGTTCGAAGTTCCCGGCGTTCCTGCCCAAGCGCACCCTCGACCCGAAAGTGGACGCGGCGCTCACGGGCACGATGGCGAGGCCGGCCTTCACCGTCGAAGGCCTGGCCGTCAACGTCAACACGCACGCGTTCAAGGTCTCGATCACCGTCAGTGGTCCCGTCGTGCCCGGCGAAGGCCTGCCCTACCAGCCGCCGGCGACCACCTGTACCTGGACGGTCACGATGAAGGGCGCCACGGCCAACGTCCCGCTCTCGCTCACCGATTTCCATGCCGTGAACCACCTCGGCTCATACGTTGTCCCGGGGCTCGTGCCTGGCGAGCGGCGCCCACCGTCGATCCTTCACCCAGGACAGGTTCTCGCGTTTCAGCTTCGCGCCTACCAGCTGGTGGGCCAAGGGACGATGCAGTGGGCCCCGGATCATCGACACGTGGTGGCCATCTGGGATTACGAGGTCGAGAACGACTGATCCGGGCCGCCTCACATTCATCCTGTAGCCAGCCACACAGCCGGCCCGCGTGAGCCACGCCGGTTGGGCCCACTTCCTCATGCGCGGCCTGGGACTCGAACCCAGCCCGCCGGATTAAAAGTCCGGTGCTCTACCCGATGAGCTAGCCGCGCCGGAGCAGTCTAGAAGTGCTGCGTTCGGGACGGTCGCAAGGCTCTGCCCGAGTGCGGCGAAGACGAGCCTGATCGACATCCCGTGGGTGACCACGAGCGCCGGCCGCGGACCGCGCGCGATATCGGCGAGCGCCGAGAGCATCCGCTCGGTCTGATCGCGAAAGGACTCGCCGCCGGGCAGCGTGAAGTCGGGATCGGCCGCCACGAACGCGGCGAAGCCCGCGGGGTCGATGGCCTTGATCTCCGTATAGGTGCGGTCGGTCCAGTCGCCCGAGTCAGTCTCCACCAGGCGAGCGTCCTCGTGCGGGCGCAGCGCCAGTGCGGCGCCCACGATCTCCGCTGTTTCGCGCGCGCGCGCGAGCGGGCTGCACCACAGCTCGACGAAGCCGAGCGGCGCGGCGCGGACCGCCAGCTCCTGGGCCTGGGCGCGGCCGATGGCGTTCAGCGGGACCGGCAGACGGCCCTGGAAGCGACCCTGAGCGTTGTAGTCGGTCTCGCCGTGGCGGGCGAGGAACACTCCCGCCGGCCGCGTAAACTCCCGCGGGCGCGGCCCCATGGTGTAGCGGTCAGCACGCGGGCCTTTCACGCCCGTAGCGGGGGTTCGATTCCCCCTGGGGCTACTATCGCCACGCGCCGGCGGTTGCGGGCGCAGCTCGTCCTGGGCCCGGGAGGGCCCCATCAAGTCAGCCTGGAAAGGCCGCCGTCGACGAGCAGGCCGGTGCCGGTGATGTAGCTCGCCCGCGCCGAGCAGAGGAAGGCCACCGCCGCGGCCATCTCCTGCGGCGTTCCGAGCCGGCCGGCCGGGACCTCGCTTCGCCCGATCGCCTCGGCCTGCTCGCGCCCGCCGCTCAGCGAGTAGAGCCGGTCGGTGCCGATGCGTCCCGTGAGCACCGTGTTCACCGTCACACCGGACGCGGCGACGTCGCGTGCGATCGTCTTGAACGCAGCGAATGTGGCGGAGCGGTGGCTGTTTGAGAGCATCAGGTTGGGCAGCGGCTCGCGGATCGTCCAGGAGCCGATGTTGACGATCCGCCCGAAGCCGCGCTCGCGCATGCCTGGCAGTACCGCACGGATGAGCTCGAGCGGCGCCAGCACGAGCGTGCGGTAGGCGGATTCCCACTCCTCGCGCGATCCGGCGAGCGGGTCCGCGCTTGCCGGTGGTCCGCCGGTGTTGGTGACCAGGATGTCCACCGGCCCGAGTGCCTGCGTGACCGCGTCGATCAGCGCCGGGATCCGGTCGAGCTGCGCGTTGTCGTGCTCGAACGCGGTCGCGCCGATCTCACCGGCCAGCTGCTCGAGAGGCTCCCGCGAGCGCGACGCGATCGCGACGCTCGCCCGCTCGGCGGCGAGCTCGGTCGCGACGGCTCGGCCGATGCCCTTTGACGCCCCGAGCACCAAGGCCACGCGGCCCTCGAGTCCCAGGTCCATCAGACGCCCCAGGCGGCGCCGGGCAGCGGCTGAGCCCAGCCGCACCAGATCGCGAACAGTGCGATTGCGAGCACGTCGCCCAGCCAGTGCAGGCCGACCGCGACCGCGACGATGCTGGGAAGCCCTGCGAGGATCGCGCCGAGCAGCGTGCGCCGCGTCGCGAGCGACAGCACACGGGCGGTCGCCAACGAGCACGCGATCCACGCCGCGGGGCCGACGATCCAGCCCCAATGCGTGAAGAACCGCGTACCGAGCGCGATCGCGAGCGCGGTCGAGAGCACACCGACCAGCAGCGTTTGCAGCAGCGCGCTGCGCACGAGGATCGAGCGGTTCATTCCCGCATTGTCGCTCGTTTGGGCGGGCGGCGTGGCGGCGGCGCGGGTCGCGTGTTTGTCGAGGCGGTGTGATGGCGGCGGCGCTTTGGCGTAGTTCAAGCAGGAGCCCTTTCCGCTAACGCAAGGAGACGGACATGATTCGCACGAAAGCCGCACTCGCAGTCGCAGCCTGCATGGCTGGTGTGATCTCGGGATCGATCGCGGCCGCCCAGGCCGACACCGGCTCGACCGGCGCAACCGGGAGCACGGGCGCGACGGCGACGCCGGCGTCCATCACCGTCAACGGTGCCGCCACGGTGAGCCTAGACACGAGCGCGCCGAAGGCGACGCTGGAAGCCTCCTACCTGACGGCGCTCGGCTCCGCCGTGACCGATGCCCAGACGAAGGCGACAGCCTTGGCGGCCCAGGTCGGGGACACACTCGGCAGCGTCGAGAACATCACCGAGCAGTCAACCGACGGTGGCGGCCTCTGCTCCGGCCCCGTGTTCGCCGCGGCTGGAACCGCCAAGGGCGCGCCGGTGCCCGCGGTCTCGCCCGGTACCTCCTCGCACAAGAAGAAGCACACCTCCAAGCCGAAGGCCGCGACGATCGTGCGCGCAGGCGTCGCCACGGTCGCGATCCCGGCGATCGCGCGGATCGCCGACACCACACCGAGTACCTGCACGATCGAAGCCGACGTGACTGTCACCTATGCCATGGCCCCGGCCTGACGCGAGCTGCCGCCGGTTGGCGTGGCCAACGCAGCGGGCGCCCGCCACAACGGCTGGGCGCTGACGCTGCGTTCCCGTCCCGCCGCGAGCGAACCCCCGGCGGTAGCCTTGCGTGCCGCCGGGCGGTTAGCTCAGCTGGTCAGAGCGCCTGCCTTACAAGCAGGAGGTCGCTGGTTCGAGCCCAGCACCGCCCATCGGGGGAGATCCTGTAATCGGCCATTTTGGGCAGCCGTGGCGCGGCGGTCGGCACAAGGATGTTTCCCAGAGATGTTCCCCAGGTCCCGACGTCGGTCCGGAGGCGAGGGCTCGGACCAGGGGCGTGGGCGAGTCAGGTCTCGTCGGGCGGATGCCGATGTGCCATGCCATCCTACGCGGCGGTATAGACCCGGGAAATGTTCCAGACGGATCCAGAGGGGTGTGAGCCTGAGCGGATCGAGACCCCGCGGGTGGTCGTGGCGGTCGCGGCGGATCGTGGTGGAGAACGCGTGCGGCGGGCGCTGGACGCTCGTCGGTGCCTCGTCTCAGTGTTCGCCGTCGCGGTCTTCGTCCCGGCTGCGTTCGTCGCCGTGGCGGACGCCGCGGGCTCGCGAGCGGCAGGCTTTCGGTGGTTCAGCCCTGCCGCGGCTCCGGCGACCTGGCGGCACCGGACCCTGCCCCCAGACGCCGGAATCCTCTACTACCCGGCGACGTTCGTGGATAGCCACGACAACGACGGCGTCGCGCGGGAGCGGCTCGGCGGGCATGGCTCGGTCCTCGACTACCTGGATGTAAGTCCCAAGCAGGGGCCGGAGAGCCTGCGCGACTGGCCAAGTTATCGCCTCGAACTAGTCCGGGCGGAGTCAAACGACGTCCATGAGGACGGGCATGCATTTGGACTGCGATTCAGGGGCGGCACGGGAAGCTGTGTCCTCGACGACTACCGCACGAGGGTTGAGAACCACCACTATCGTGAGATCGCCTGCTTCGTCCAGGGTCACAAGCATGCAACCGTCCTGATTGCGGCTGCGCTTGAGTCTGAGTGGGCGCGCGCGGCGAAGACGCTTGAGCGGGCGGTCGACGCCTACCGTGTCAGCTGACCGACGCGGGAGCGCTGAACCAGCGGATCCCGGGCCTCGTCGGCTTTACCATCGCGGTTTGCGTCGCGAGCGCGTCCTTCGGGTTTGGCCTGCGTTGCATGACAGGGCCGGTATCCGAGACCCGAGCGCCGTTCGAGGACGCGAGCCGCCGCCGACGATGACCGCGGCGACTGTGAGCGCACCGCCCCGTCAGGCGCGCGAGACGCCATGTTCCGCGAGGGCGAGCGTGAGCAGCTCGCTGGCGGGGGTGGAGCGTGACGCGATCACGCAGGTGTGGCCGGCCTGCACCCACGCGACGATGTTCGCGCCGCTCGCGCGCGCGAGCCAGTAGCGGACGCCGGCGCGTGTGGTGAGGCGTCCCGCGGCGCCGTAGGCGAGCGGGCCACCCGAGACGATTGCGTAGCCAAGAGTGACATCAGGCCCGGGTGCCCGGTGGTTGTCGTAGGCGGTGTAGACCTCAGTCGTGACGGTGCGGCCACCGATGTGGTCGCTGCGGCTGCCGGCGGCGGGCCAGCCGCGCGACGCCCACGGCGGGAACGCGATGTTCGTCCCGGCGGCCACGAGGCCACGCGGTGCCGGGCGCGACGCGCGCTCGAGCGCGACCTGTGAGATGCGTAGCGCCGTCGGCGCTCCCGGCGTGGCGGACAAAACGATCGCGGCCAACGCGACGGCTGCAGCCGCGACCACTACGCCAAGCGTGAAGGCGGCGCGACGCCGGCGACGGCGGGGGGCGGAGGCGGCGACGAGCAGCGCCACCTGCTCATGCAGCCCACGGGGTGCCGGCACCTCGACGGCGCGTAGCAGCGAGGCGATCCGCTGCTGGTCGGCCGCCGCGCTGTCGGGATCCGGCTGATCATGCACGTGGTCCATGTAATCAAGACTCCGTCATCGCGACAATCCTTCCCGAGCATCCTCGCGTGCCGGCTCATCGATGCGGGCCACGACCCGCCGGCGCGCGCGGTGCAACCGGCTTGTCACAGTCGCTTCGGGTATCCCCAGTACGCTCCCGGCCTGGGCGTAGGAGAGCCCGACGATGTCGACCGCCACGAGCGCCAAGCGAAAATCCTCGGGCAGCCCGGCGATCGCCGCGTACAGCTCGCCGGCCTCTATCGCGCGCTCGGGTTGGTCCCCGGCCCGCGGATCGGCGGCCTCGATCTCGTCGAGCGTGGAGGTCACCCGCGGGCGCCGCGAAGCGGTTCGTCGGGTGTTCAGGAACGTATTGCGAAGCGCGCGCATCAGATACGCCAGTTCTACGGCCTCACTCGAGCCGCTGCCATCGCGCAGCATTCGCGGGCGCGAGAGGACTCGCGCGAAGGTCTCCTGAACGAGATCCTCAGCGTCGTGCGGCGAACCGCACAGAGCCCACGCCGCGCGGTACAAGCGATCAACGTGAGCGGGAAGCGATTGCGGATCAAGGCGCACCATCGAGCCCCCGATCCGGCCAAGCCCCCGTCGATCCATCGTCGCCGCGCATGGCCGCCGACTCTAGACCCTGATGGCAGCGGCCGCCCGCCGCGGACCAGCAGGGCCCGCTCGAGCGCCGCAGGTGGTCGGGAAGGATGCGGCGAGCGCGGAGTCTTACGGGTTAGCTCATTAACGCCGATCCTTTGGAGAACGCGATGAAAATACGCACAGTCCTGCTCGTCTCGGTAGCGCTCGGGGCGTTTGCGCTGGCCAGCTCAGCCTTCGGCCAGTCCGCACATTCAAGCGCGGCGACGGTCGTCACGACAAAGAAGACTTCGCTCGGGACGATCCTCGTCACGAGCTCCGGCCAGACCCTGTATCTCGACGCGTCCGACAAGCCCGGGCATCCCGCTTGCACCCGCGGCTGCCTTTCGATCTGGCCGCCACTGAAAGCGACTGGAACACCCAAGGCGTCGGGTGGCGCGAAGGCATCGATGCTCGGAACGACCAAGATCGCGGGCGGCATAACGCAGGTCACGTACAACAAACATCCGCTCTACACCTTCGCGTCAGCCGCTACAGGCACGAGCGGTGAGGGTGAGAACGGCTTCTACGTCGTGAGCACGAGCGGTAGCAAGATCGCCAACACCACCAAGACAACGTCAAGCTCGTCGAGTTCGGCTGGCGGTGGCAGCGGCTGGTGACGCTCGGCGGTGCCGGCGCTGCGGGAGGACCACCGTCTGACCGCAGCACAACCACGTTTGGATACCCCGCGGCGTCTGACGAGGCGACTCGATAAGCGGTCGGGAAGGAAACACGCCGCGCGGAGTCTTTGGGGAGGCAGGAGTCCTTACATACCTATACCGACAGGAGCTTCGCCAGTGTCCAAGCCCTCCTTTCTCGCCGTGGCCGGCGGCGTGCTCGCTGCCGTCGCGCTCGTGGCGTCCGGCAGTGCCGCCGCGTCCGGTGCGAGCGTTCGCGGCGCCCACGCGAGCTCAACAGCGCCCGCGTTCCTCTCATCGCTTCACACGGTCACCACGATCGGCTCGACCGTTCCGGCGAACGGCGACATCAACCCCTACGGACTCGCCGTGGTGGGGACCAGTGTTGGGTCGCTGAGGGCCGGCGACTACCTCGTCAGCAACTTCAACGCGAAGTCGAACAACCAGGGGACGGGGACCACGATCGTTCAGCTGACGCCGTCCGGGAAGCTGTCGCTGTTTGCGACCATCAACGCGAAGACACTGCCCGGCTCCTGTCCCGGCGGTGTCGGGTTGACGACGGCGCTGAGCATCCTGCCGGGCGGCTACGTCGTGGTCGGCAGCCTGCCGACGACCAACGGCATGTCGGCGACGGCCCAGTACGGGTGTCTGATCGTGCTCAACAGCAGCGGCAAGGCGGTCGAGACGATCGCCGGCAAGAACATCCAGGGCCCCTGGGATATGACGTCGGTCACGCAGGGCTCGACCACGACACTGTTCGTCAGCAACGTGCTCAACGGCGGCGCCAAGGCGGGCCTGAAGACCGTCGACAACTCGACCGTCGTCAGGATCACCCTCAACGCCGCCGCCGGACACACGCCGACGGTCCAAAGCGAGCAGGTCGTCGCGGACGGCATTCCGTGGCGTGACGACAAGGCTGCGCTCGCGATCGGCCCGACCGGTGTCGCGCTCGCCAGCAACGGAACGCTCTACGTCGCCGATACGCTCGAGAGCCGCATCATCGCCATCCCCGACGCTATGACCCGAACGGCAGCTCTGTTCGACAAGGGCACCACGCTGACCTCGGGTGGGCATCTCAACCAGCCGCTCGGGCTCATCTTGGCGCCGAACGGCGACATCCTGACGACCAACGCCGGTGACGGGAACATCGTCGAGACGACACCGAGCGGCCACCAGATCGCGACGGCCGCCGGCGACGCAAAAACCGGCGCCGGGTCGCTATTCGGACTCGCGATCGCACCCGGCGGGAAAGGCCTCGTGTACGTCGACGACGGCTTCAACACGCTACGCCTGCTGCATTAGCGGATAACGGCCTCGCGAGGCACGAACCTTTTTTCGTGCCTCGCGAGCGTTGGCCGCGCGGATGCTCCGACCTGCCCGACGGGCTCCGACTGAGCAGCGGCGCACACCACACCTCGGCGCGCGCGGCGAAGCGGCGATCCTCACCGGCGGCAGCATCGTCGTCCTCGTCGAGGTAGTCGGGCGACGATCGAGACGAGGAAGCCGTCCCTCGAGCCATCTTCAGTGATCCGCAAAGCGCTCCACCAGTACCTCAAAACCGGCTGAGCAGGGCGGCTTTGTTCACGCGGTTGCGGCACTCTGGCGCGGCCGCCGATCGTGGGCCCGGACCCGTAACGGCTCCAGCTGGCGGCGTCTCAGGAAGGTCCCAGCCGCCGTTTAGATTCCGGTCACTCCATCGCGCGACGCTGTGCCTCGCAGTTACCAATTCCGAAAGACGTGAGGCGTGATGTTCCCCCGCAAGCGCATATTCGCCGTGATGCTCGTAGGAGCGTTGCTCGGCACCTCGGCGCTCGCGCCAGCGTAGGCATCTGCCGCTCACAGCCGCGTGGTTGGTCCACTGCCCGCTCAGTCAGCGACCATCTCCGAACGCAAGCGAGCGCGACGCCGTCGCACGAGGGTGCGCACGATCGTGTCGCGCATCGGCGTTCGGCTCCGCGGCACGCGGACGATCCGGCCAGGGCGCAAGGCCGTCCAGTCGCGGCGTCCGGTTCTGGACACGTTTGCTCGCGGACCGCCGCGACCGCAGGACCACTGATCTCGGGGCGCGGCGGCTGATAGCCGCCCGCCATCGGGAATGAGCCGCGTCGCCACAAGACCGGCCGGGCGCCAACCGAGTCCACCGGCGTTGGTGGGCGCGCGTCGGGTCCCTCCTGCGCGACGTAGCGGTCGCAGGCAATCACTCAGAAGCCTAAGGAGCTAACGATGTCCGCACGCCGAATCGCTGTCCTCGTGGGCAGCCATGACCCCGCATGTTTCGCACCTAACACGCAGCCCGACCGGCCGAGCGAAGCAGCAGTGCTCACCGCGCTTCGAGCCCAGCGCTCGACCAGCGAAGCCAACCACCGTGCATCCGCTACCCGTACCCCGGCGGGTCATGGTAGGAGCATCGCTCGGCACCCCGGCGCTCGCACCGCCGCAGGCACCCGGCGCGCGCATCTGCCCGACTCAGGCGGCCCGCCGCGGTTCGGTCTTTTCGCCGCCGCGGCGCGCACGCGAAGGCCGACCCGCCGCCTACGCGCGCGCAGTCTCGCGACCCGGACCTCCCGCGCGTGATGCCCAGGCGGGACGGCTACCAGAGCCGTCCCGCCTCCAGGCCGTGTACCCCCATTCGATTGCAAGGAGTTCTCCATGCTTTCCGGCAAACCCACCAAGTTCGCCGTCGTCGCTGCCGCAGTGATCGCGATCGGGGGCGGCCGCTTCGCATCGGAAGGTGCCGGGCACAGCTGTCTACACTGCCCGGCATGGCGACCGTGGCAGTGACGTTCATGAGCATCGAAGCGCGGCCCACGGCGGTGATCGGGCAGACGACGACGTGGATGGAATTCCCGAACGTGTGGGGCTCGCTCTTGGATCAGGTCTACCGATTTGTCCGCAGTCGCGCTGAACTTGCGACCGGCGAGGGTACGGAGCTTTGGCAGAACGTGATGCTCTATAAGGACGACAGGCCGGAAGTCGAGGTCGGTGTTCTCGTCAACGGGACATTCACCGCTGAAGGTCCTGTGATCGCGTCAGAGCTTCCTGGCGGAGATGTCGCGACGGCCACACACCGGGGCGATTACGCGCGCCTGGGGGTCACTCATGATGCCGTGCGCGCTCACGTCGCATCCCATGGACGTGAGCTTGCGGGACCGCGATGGGAGATCTACGGCCATTGGCGCGCGGACCCGAGCGAGCTCGAGACCGAAGTCTTCTGGCTCCTTCGGTGAGACTTCAGGATGGCACTCAAGCCGTCGGGAAAGCTGGCGTTTGCCCCGACGGTGAGGCTAGCTATTCGCGAGGAGGAACAGTCCCGGTCGGAATGGATTGCGGCGTCGGATAACGGTGGTATTCCTTCTTAGTCTTACCGAATGCGCGTTACCCAGAAGGGCCAAGTCACGATCCCGCTTGGTTCGCCGCGCGCTGGGCATCCGCGCGGGCAGCGAGGTGCAGTTCAAGTTGGAGGCCGACAGCGCGCGACTCGTGATCGACCAGGCCCGCGCCGCCCGCGAGATCGACCTGATGCGCGGTGCCGGTAGCGGCGAGCTGAGCACGGACGAGATCCTCGCGCTCACGCGCGCGTGAGCGACACCAGCGGTACCGTCGTCGACAGCAGCATCGGTGAACGCGTTCGAGGTGTGCGAACGCGCTGCGCAAAGCGTCGGGCCGCCCCGTTTGGGAGGGCGTGGTTTGCGTCCCCTCGTCGCGGTCGGCCATCCGACGCCGTTTCCGTTCTGCGAGTGCGGCTTTCCGAGCAGCTACGAACCCGGTGGAGGTTGGTTCGATCATTACCGCGACCGGCTGGGTTACCGGATGCGAACGGTGGCGCTCGTCGAGGTTTGGGGGCGTCTCATGCTGAGCGTCGCCGGCGTGCGCGGCGAGTACGGGCGCGTGCTCGCGATCGCGGCATCGCCGGACGACGCGCCGCAGCGACGCCGACGCGCGGCGGCGGCAACGGAGCGGCTCGAGGCAGCCCTGTTTGAGGCCCAACCCGAAGCTTTCAACCTTGAATCCATGGCGCGGTTGATCCCGGTGGGCGCGGTCGTGCCCACGCATCGCGACTTCGAGCGGTTTGCACACGACCGCTCGCTACGGCGGTGGACTTCGCGGGCGCAGATGAGATCGATCAGCGGGATCGCGCGCGCTGGCGGCTCAGCGACGGTGCTGATCGCCTTCCTCATCGCCATCGGTCTTGGCGCGCTGGGCGCACCCGAGGCCGCCACGATCCCGGTCGTCGTCGCGGTCGCCGTCGCAGCGCTCGCGTTTTCGCTCTACAAGCTCCCCGATTTCGAGTACTGCGTCGAAGCATCCGCACCCGCCCCCGCAGGCGCGCCCAAACTCCCGACCACCGAGCTCATTCCAGTCGCCCTCGGAGCGCCCGAACTCAACCTCGTCCCCTCGGTGAGGTCGGCAAAATCGCTAAGTAGCCAGCGTCTGGCACAACGCAAAGCTGCTGGAATGCGCGCGCAAGGCGACAGCTCCACGATCATGCGAAAGGGGCCGTGTGGAGCGGCTACTTCGCAGCTCCTCTGACCGGGCCATCCGAAAACCTGGTCGGGCCGTGTGTGGGTCCGCGCCGCGTCGGCTATCGGTATTGACCGGCAAAGCCTTTACCGCTAACGTAAAGGGATGCCTCGTATCTCGACGAAAAACCAAGTCACGATCCCTGTAGCGGCGCTCGAGGAGTCCGGTCTACGCGCCGGCGAGAAGGTCGTCGTTGAACCGCTCGGCGACGGTGAGTTGCGCGTACGCCGTAGCGCACTCACGTTCGAGAACGCGTTCGGCGCGCTCACGGGCACCTACCCGCCCGGCTACCTCGCCCGCCTCGACGCCGAAGACGAACAGCGTTGAAGCTGCTCCTAGACGCTGACGTGGTTATCGGCGCGCTCGACCGTAACGACACCCATCACCACGAAGCACACGCCCTGTTCAAGCGCTGGAACGAACGCGGCGACACAAGGCTGATCAGCCTCGTGAACCTCAGCGAGGTCCTGGTCGCCCCCGCCGCCAACCCGGCAAAGCTCGCCGCCGCACGCGAAGCGATCTCCGCGCTCGGTGTCTACGCCCATCAGCCGAGCGAGACGATCGCCGTCGACGCCGCGAGACTCCGCGGTCGTCACGCGATCAGCCTTCCTGACGCCTACTGCCTCGCTACCGCCAAGCAGACCGGCTCGACCATCGCCTCGTTCGACGAAAAGCTCCTCCACGCCGCCAACAGCGAGCCCGGGATCACGGCCATCACCTCGCGTCACGGAGCAGACCAGCGCTGACCCACGGGAGCGCTGCCGAACGGCTTACGCCCAGGGCCGTTCAGATGCATCGCTGGCCTGCCTCTCGGGGCGCCCTTCGCCTAGCCGGACCACGCGCAAGGTGGTCCGGCGGCTGGTCAGTTCAGCCAGTAGATCAAGACGCGGCCGCGCCGATCGATGAAGAAGACGCTGGCAACGCATGCGTCGCAGCCGTGGCGCTGCCGTGGGGCGAGGTACACAGTCAGCGACTTCGCGACGAGCGCTGACCCGCAGGAGTAGCGCACGACCCCGGGGTAGGCGATACGCGACCCCAGCGACGAGCCGTCCACCACCTGGTTGGCGGGTCCTCGTGCCGGCGTTCCCGCGCGCCATAGCGCGCGCACCTTCGGCCACCACGCCCGGTCAGAGTTGCGCAGGTCGACCGCGAGACTGATCCGGTCGTAGCTGCCGGCGATCTGCACAGCGCGCTTCCCGGTTGTGGCGGTGAAGCTCTCCAGGCCGGACGGGTTCGGGCAGGCGTCCAGTCCGCCCCCGTGTGATTTGAGCGGTCCCGGATAAATCGAGCCCGGGAACTGACTCGCCGCCGCGGCGGCGACGCTCACGGCCACGACTAGCCAAAGCACCCATCCACCGTGCAACCACCAATGTCTTCGCATCCCGGACGAAACATACGCGCCGCGCGTGGACCTGGCTATCGCTGATGGCAGTCGTGTGAACCGGCTGCCGCCTGGGTCAGTGGTTACCAACAGCCTCGGCTGCCCATCACGAGCGCGGTTTCAGCGTGGATCGGGTCGATGATCTCGGCGTTTGTCGGCAGCGGTCCGGTGTCCGTCTACTCGCGCTGTAGCACACTCTGCCGGGCGAGAGAACCAGCGAACCGCACGTCTCGCCACGCGTACCCTCACACTCGAGCAGATCCTCGACATGATCACCGCCATCGCCATGATCCACGGTGACCCCGCATACCTCGAGCCGATCCTGCAGACGTCGCTCGATGGCCTCCGCCCCGCACACGACCGCGAGCGCGCGTAGCCCCGCCCGCAGCCACGCCTCCTCGGAGGGCTCACGAATGTCGACTCGCGACCGCCTCAGCACCGCTCACCACGACGAAGGAACTCCCATGCAGATCACTCGCAGCAGCATCGACACCATGAAAGGCCCGGCTGACTGGTTCACCGGCGACGTCTACATCGACACGATCGCGGCGGGTTCAGGACCCTCTCGCCTCGGTGCGGCCAACGTCCACTTCACCCCGGGCGCGCGGACAGCCTGGCACACCCACCCGCTCGGGCAGACCATCTACGTCACCGAGGGCGTCGGCCTGTGCCAGCGCGAAGACGGCCCAGTCGAGGTCATCCGCCCCGGCGACCGCGTCTACTTCGAACCCGGCGAGAACCACTGGCACGGCGCGGCCCCCGGTCGCTTCATGATTCACACCGCGATGCAGGAAGCCGACGACTCCGGCAGCCCCGTGAGCTGGGGCGCCCACGTCACCGACGATCAGTACAGCGCCACCCCCACGCCCTGACAGCCGAACGGGCCCGGGCGACGTTCGCAGCGCCGTCCCCGCCCGGCGACACGAGCCTCTGCGCGGTCATCGGCACAGGCCCGCTCGCGTCGCCGACGGTCGCGTCCGCCCACCATGGCCTGAACGAGCAGCGCGCCTCTCTCTGCGGTCGGGATCCATGTACTTCGCCGAGCGCAAGTCGTAGTGCTCGTGCTCTCGATCGGCGCTCGCGGCCCGGTACTTCTGCCACACGACCTCGGGTGTCACCGTGCTGTCTCTACGATGGGTGGATGGCTGTAAGGAAGAGTGCCGGGATCATCCTCTTTCGCCGTACCGCGGCGGCACGCGAGCCGGAGATCCTGCTCGGTCACCCGGGCGGCCCGCTCTTCGCGCGCAGGGACGAGGGCTACTGGTCGATCCCGAAGGGTGAGCCGGACCACACCGATGCGGACCTGCTGGCGGTTGCCCGGCGTGAGTTCGCCGAGGAGGTCGGTCGTCCGGCGCCTTCGTGTCAACCGGACGGGTCGGCGCCGATCTCGCTCGGCACGATCGTCCAGAAGGGTGGCAAGGTCGTCTATGCCTGGGCGATCGAGGGCGATCTCGATCCGGCCACGGCGCGGTCGAACGTGTTCGAGCTGGAATGGCCGCCAGGGAGCGGCCGGCGCGAGAGCTTCCCTGAGATCGACCGGGTGGCGTGGTTCGCACCGGGCGAGGCTCGCCGCCGGCTGAAGCCGGCTCAGATCTCGTTCGTCAATCGGCTGATCGCCGCCGTCGATGGTGAATCCTTGACGTCCGAAACGACTCGCTAGCTGTCGAGCCGGGCAGCGGACGCCGCACAGCGTCGCCGCCGCAACGCGCGCGAGATCTCTCGCCGTGGTGCGGCCGGGGTCGCGCGTTAGAGTCGTAGGCTCGGTCTGGCGTGCGCGTTGGCGGGGGCTCCCGCTCGATCAGCATCACTCCGCCGCCGCCTTACGGCAGGCCTTCGATGATGCGGACGAGTTCGTCGCGCTGGTAGCCCTGCTGGCGGGCGAAGCGGACGAGTTCGCGCGCACGAGCGGTGACCGCGCCCCTTTGCGGCGTGCCGGCGACCGTTACCCCGCGGCCGCGGCGAAACTCGAGGATCCCCTCATCGCGCAGCACCCGCAATGCGCGCAGCACGGTATTCGTGTTCACCCCCAGCTCGGCGGCCAGATCCTTCGCCGGCGGCAGCCGCTCCCCGGGCTTCGCTTCACCGTCGGCGATCGCGCGGCGGATCTCCGCAGCGACCTGCTCGTGCAGATTGGTTGGCTCATGACGGTCGACCTTGACATCCAGCATGATGCTAGAGATAGTAGTTCCAAATGGGTGTCGCTGTCAATCCATGAGCGTTCTCGTTCCCCCGCCCGCGCCGGTCCGCGAAGACCCGCAGGCGCTGATCAAAGAGGCACGGCGACGCACCCGACGCCGGCGCCTGCGCGCCACGATCGGGGCCGCCTTGGCGGCCGGCGCGGCAGCGCTCGCGTTCTTCGCGGGCTCTGGCGGCAGCGCCGGCGTCGTCGCCGCAGGGGCCAGCCGCCCCTTCGTGGACATCAGGGCGTTCAGCCGTGAGGGCGAGCTCGCGTTCATCTCGCGCGGCGCCCTCTGGGTGCTCGACGGGGCGGCCGGGTCGCTGCGCAAGGTCGCCTCGACGACCTACACAGCGCAGTCAGTCGCGGACTACGGCTTCAACACCCAGGTCTCGCGGTCGACGCCCGTGGGGCCCAGCGGGCCGACCTTGTCGCACGACGGCCGCTGGCTCGCGTATCTGGTGACGGTGCAGAACGGCGACGGGAGCCCCTCGCAGCTGTGGATCGCGAACGGCGATGGCAGCGGTGCCCGCAGGGTGGAAGGGCTGTCGGTCGACGGGCTGGTCGGCTGGAGCCCGACCGCGGACGTGCTGGCCGTGATCGCCGACGCGAAGGGCCGCCCGCAGGCGGTGGAGCTCGTATCCGTGCACGGCGATGTCAGGCGGCTGTTCGCACTGCCGGCTTCCTCGACGGCGCCAACCTGGCTCGACGGCGCGGTCTGGTCGCCCAACGGCCGCGAGCTCGCGGTCTCCGTTGACAACCCGCGACCGGGCGTGTCGGGGACCGTGACCGCCTATCCGGTGGGCGCTGGCAAGCCAGCCACCTGGTTCTCGATCCGCGCCGACCGCCATCTCGCTGACATATATGGGGGCGGCTGCGGCGATGTGATCGCCCACCTCGCGGGCTGGTGGCCGCGGTGGGGGATCGCGTTCTGGGCGATCGCCTGCGGCGCCTCCCGCAACCTCGACAACACGCCGCTCGAGGTGCTCACCGGCCCCGGCGCGAGGCCCCGACTGATCGCCCAGACGCTGTCCAAGCCCGGCATCGACCCGGTTGCCGCCGGGCGCGGAGGCGAGCTCTCGGTCGTCGAAACGACGAGCAGCGCCGGGCGCGTGTACTCGCAGGGCAAGAAAGTCGAGACCTGCACGAGCAGCACGCTGACCTGCACCGCACTGCCCGACGACAGCGTCTGGTCCGGCAAGACTCCAAAGCTGCCGTGCCTCGGCGGAGCTTGCGGCCCGTTCCGCAGTCCCGAGCCGGGTACGCCCGGCTCCGCCGTCTCGCTCGAACCGGCGTGGTCCCCAAACGGCAACCAGCTCGCCTACGTGCTGGCGCCGACCACCCCCACCGATCTCGCCACCCCCGTCTGGTACGCGGCGCACGAGCTGCTCGTCTGGAACCGGCACACCGGCTCAAGCACAAAGCGCGCGAGCGTCTCCGGTGTGTCGGTGCCGACGTGGTCTCGCGACGGCCGCGATCTGCTGTACGTCAGCGCCGACGGCCTCTGGCTGGCCCCCGCCGGCGGCGGCAAGCCGGTCGAGATCGAACAGCCCCTGTTCAGCGAAAGCGTCTGGAAGGCGCCGCCGACGTCGATCTCGTTCAACGGCCAGATCGATTGGACCGCCCAGTTCAGCTGGTCGTCCCGGTGAACGACAGCCAACCACCGCAACCGCATTCGCGTTAGAGAGCGACCGCGCAGCCCTACCGTGGCGTCCAGCTGCGCCGGACGACGTCCAGCGCGCTGCTCGATTGCCGGCTCACGCGACGGGCGGTGGCTTGCCCTCTGCACTGGCAGACAGCGCGGGGTCCCAATCGCACACCGCGCACGCATGGCGGAAGGCCGAGCTGGCAAACTCGACCCCGGCCTGATGCGGGTCGGGGCTGGCGCACACCTCGTCCCAGTCCAGGATGTACTCGCCGAGCTCCGCGTTCCAGTACGCGGCCGCCGGGGAAAGCGTTGCGGTCGCGAAAGCTGCCGGCGCTGGGTGCGCGTAGGCGTAGAACGCTGCTTTGCCGTACCGCCCATCGCCGGGCCACCATCCGACGGCGACCTCTTGCGCGTCCATCGCGTTGCGCATGATGAAGTCGCCCGACGGCGGATCGGCGGGCGAGCCGGAGAAGAGGTTCACTGCGAGGTCGAACGATCCCCACCATGCGTTGACCGGCGTCGAACGCCCGCGGTAGGGCGCCCGGAACGCTGCGAGGATCAGCGCCGCGCTGGTTGACGCAGCAAAGTAGGAGGCGACCTGACCGGGGTCATAGCGCGTGTGCTCGTGGTCCTTGTCAAGCGGCACGCTCCATGGCACCTCTTGCGGCGCGGGATTGATCTCGACGGCGCCGCCAAGGCTGCGGACCGCCTCGAGCACCTCCCGGGTGACCTCGGCGACCGGCCGGTCGGGGGCGAGGGGGACGCGATGCGCGCCGCCGGCACTGTGCTCGACGATCGCCTCGTGGCTTCGTAGATCAAGCGCGACGACGAGCGCCCCCGAGCCGTCGGCCGCGGGCAGCAAGCCGGTCTCCCACCCTCGCGCGCTCAGATGCAGCGCCGCGTGCTGCAACTGCGGCTCGGGCGGCGCGAGCGCCACGGCCAGCTTGCCAAGGATCTGGGTATGGGCGTGCAACGTGTCGCACGTCGCGCGCCACTCCTCGTAGGAGAGGATCGGCCAGTCCGGGGACATGGGCGCACGCTACCGGTCAAGCGCCGAAAACGCTCAGCGATGGGCGCTCAGCGGTCGTTCCAGCCGGCGCCGGTCGCTTCGTACTCCTCGACCCGTGCCTGCACCAGCGCCTTCAGTAGCTCGGCCGGCAGCTCGCGGTCGTAGGGGAGCTTGATGAAGCCCTCGCCGGCCTCGTAGCCGGCGGCCACAACCGCGGCCTTCTGGGTGGCGAAGAACGGCGGCGGGAAGCGCAGCGAGCAGTGGTTCTTGAAGTTCTGGAGCATCCACAGGTTCGTCTTCTCGCCGCGGACGTACACCGGCAGGTTCCACTTCAGTTCCTCGCGTGCCTCGGGGTCGGCATCGAGGCTCAGCTGCCTGAGCGCCTCGAGGTGCGGCCGCTGGACATCGTTCAACTGCGCAAAGAAGTCATCAACGCTTGACCGCTTCGGCATCGGCATGGCGTCAGCCTACCTCGAAGCCGGGGACAATTCGTCCGCGAAGCGGTATCGGCCGCACGTCGTTTCACCCCCGCCCCAATTCGGCCACTGCGGTTCGCGCAGCGACGGCGCAGGGGTCAGCCGTCGGGGCCCTCGAGCGCCGAGCGGAGGTAGCGCTCTGGTGCTTCGAGAAATCCGCGCGTGAGTCGCACGGCATCGAGGTCGTCGTACGCTCGCGGCGCGATACCGGCGTCGCTGAACTCGACGATCTGGGCGTCTGGGCATGCGAGCAGGATCGGGGAGTGGGTCGCGATCACGAACTGCGAGCCCTCGCGCACGGCGCGGACGATCACGGCGAGCAGCGCCAGCGCGCCGGTGACCGACAGCGCCGCCTCCGGCTCGTCGAGCAGGTACAGGCCCTCGCCCCCGAAGCGGTTGGCCGCCAGCGCGAGAAATGACTCACCGTGAGACTGTCGATGCAACGGCACGTCTCCGTAAAGTGCGAGGTCGGGTGCGAAGCGACCGCCGCCGTCGACGAACTCGGCAACGTTGAAGAAGCTCTCGGCACGCAGGTAGTAGCCCTTGCGCGGCCTCCTCGTAGCGAGGATCGGCGAGAGCGCTCCGTGCAGCACGCTCCGCGGCACGGCAGGAAGCTCCCCCCAGCGCTCGAGCTCGCCTCCGTGGGCCGCGAAGCCGATCGCTTCGGCAAGCAACTCGACCACTGTCGATTTGCCCGTGCCGTTCTCACCAGCCAGCAGCGTTACCGCGACGTCAAGTCGCAGTTGCTCGATGGCTGCCATCGCGGGCACGTCAAACGGGAAGCCCTCGCCCCAGTGCTCCTCAGCTCGGGCAAGCCCAAGAATGTAAGGCCCCGCTCCGAACGGCCTGCTCGCGCGCTTTCGCACCACGCTGGCACCGTAGCCACAAACGGCAAGGGCTGCTCGGGGTTCGCATGCCTCAGCCGCCGTGTTCGCAGCGCTTTACGGATGAGCGGTCGCTGCGCGCGCGGCTTCATGCATGCACCGTGCCTGCCGCCGCCACCTGCGCACGGGAGTCCCACCATCAGCGCTGCGCGGGGGTGAATTCGAACTAGCCGGTCGCGGCGGGCTTGCGGATCCCTTCGCAGACGATCTCGACCATCCGCTGGCAGGCGAGGTCCTCCTGTTTGGAGTGGCAGGCGCCAACGATCAGGGCCATCACCTCGCCGGTCGCGACGTCGCCGCGTACAGCGCCAGCCAGCTTTGCCCGCTGAAGCAGCACGTCGATTCCGCGCGTCAGCTCCTCGACGCTCGCCGCGCAGGCGGACTTGATGTCGAGCCCGGAGGCGTCCATTGCATCGAAAAGGTCTTGCTTCGCCGATGCCTGGCGGCCGAACTCCCGCAGAAAAGCGAACACCGCCTCGCCAGGTGCATCGCTCTCGGCGAGTTGCCTGGTCCCCGCGCAGAGCTCGTCGAGACGCGCTGTCACGATCGCTTCGAAGAGCGCTTCCTTGGTCGGGAAATGGCGGTAAACCGTCCCGACCCCGACGCCGGCCCGCTGGGCCACCGCGTCGATCGGCGCCGATACGCCCTCCGCGGTGAAGGTCGCCTCCGCTGCCTCGAGGATCCGCTCACGGTTTTTCGCAGCGTCAGCGCGCAGCGCTCTCGGCGCCGCGGTGTCGCCGCTCGCTCGGCCATCCTCCTGCTTGACGTGCTCGCCTCCGGCGTCCGCGACCATCGCCTCGCTCACAAAATTTGGG
>JBEKSK010000010.1:0-20518 GCA_049517155.1 Solirubrobacteraceae bacterium | reverse complement strand
GTCGACGCCGTCTACGGGGCGACCAAGACCATCGCCACCGTCGGGCCGAGCGCACAGGTTGACAACGGACCAGGCTGGCTGAAGCTGTATTCCGCCGCCATGATGCTCGCCGCCTTGGCCTTTACCGCAATCTTCATCGCGGGCCTCATCGATCGGTTGATCGACGGTCGCCTCGTGGCGATCATTGGCCCGCGGGCGATGCCGCGCAAGGACCACGTCGTGGTGGTGGGGCTCGGTCAGGTCGGGTTGCGTCTGTGCATGATGCTGCGGACCCTGGGGATCCCGGTCGTGGCCGTCGAACTCGACCCCGACGCCGACAACATCCGGCGCGCGAGGCAATACGGCATTCCGGTGGTCGTTGGTCGTGGCAGCAGCCGTGCCGTCCTCCGCCGCCTCTCGCTTGAGCGAGCCCGTGCCCTCGCTGCGGTGACCTCCGATGAGATCGAGAACATCGCTGCCGCAGTCGCCGGCCTGGCGATCCGCGGGACGCTTCGGACCCTGTTGCGCGCCGGCGGCGGCGATGTGCTCGACGAGACACGCGCGCTGTTTCGAATCGGCGCCGTCCAGGATGTTTACCGGATCGGCGGCACGGTCCTGGCCGCCGCCGCGTTGGGTTCGAAGGCCACCGAGGCGTTCGTTGCCGACGAAACGGTCTGGGTGGTGGGTGAGGACGGACGCGTCGAGCCGGTTGGCGAGCACCTGCGAAGCGTCGCCGCCGCTGGGCCACGATCGACGACGGAGCAGCCCTCGGGCCACTGACTTGTCGCGTCGCGCCCGGCGCGCGCACGGCGTTACGTCATTCGAGCTGCCCTCACATCGTGCCGGCGCCGGTGCCGGCACGCTCTCGCTTCCGCGCGCAGGTGGTCCGGATAGTACTGTCCGTATCTGACGAAGCCCCGATTCGCAGCCGGATGACCAGAAGCCCGCTCCCGAACTCCTTCCCCCGAACCACATCGTGAACAAGCCTGGGACGAAGCTCAGATCCCGTGCGCTTACGCGTCGTGGCGCGCTTTTCGCTGACGGCGCCCCGGCGCCGGGCTACCTCGGTGCGCCCAGCGGCACGTGTCGTGGACGGCGGCGCCTCGTCACGCCCGGGGGTGGTTGCTGATGCGCCAGGGCCCCCTCGCCGGCCGCTACGCCGCGATCGCGGGCATGGTGATGTTGGCGCTGATTCCCTACCTGGCGCTGTCTGCTGCGCTGGGTCCGATTACGCCGATCATCGCCAAGCAGCTGCATATGAGCCTGCAGACGATGAGCTTGAGCTCGGGTCTCGGCAATGCCGCCTACGCGGTCGGCACGGTGCTGGCGGTCCAGTTCGCCCAGCACCTGCCGCAGCGAAGGATGCTGGTCGTCTACGCCGCGCTGCTCGTGACCGGATCGGTGCTGGCCGCCGCGGCGCAGAATGCGGACATGTACATCGCAGGGCACGTGCTGCAGGGCCTCTGTACCAGTCTGCTGCTCATCGCCGCCGTGCCGCCGCTGGCGATCGGCTATCCAACCAGCAAGCTTCGTACCACGGCGATGATCATGAACATGTGCATCTTCGGAGCCGTCGCGCTCGGGCCAACCGTCGGCGGCCTTCAGGCACAGGCTCACGCCTGGCGGCCGCTCTTTTGGATCATCGCCGCGATCTCGGCTTCCGCGCTGATCCTGGCAGTGTTGAGCTTCGACGACGCCCCGCCTGCCGATCCCGACTCCCCCCGCGATCTACCGGCGATCGGGCTCGCGACCGTCGGCTGCGTGGCCGCGTTCTTCGGCGCCTCCGAGCTGCTGACCCACCCGTTCCTCGATGCCGAGACGATCGCGCCGCTTCTTGGCGGTCTGGCAACGATCATCGTTCTGATCGTCTACCAGTTCCGCGCCAAGCGACCGCTCCTGACGATCAAGACGATGCTGACCAGTTCGATACCGGTCGCCGGAATCGTGGTGGCGCTGTTCGCGGCGGCCGCATCGGTGTCGGCGACCGCGCTCACCGCCGGGGCGCTTGCCTCACGCTACGCCCCGCTTCACCTCGGCCTGCTCTACCTACCAGAGCTCGGCGGCGCCGTCATCACCGCGATCCTTCTCGGCCAGCTCCTCACCCGGCGTGCCATCCACTACCTCCCGCTGGCGGGCATGGTGTTCCTTGCGGCCGGGATCGCGGTCTTCCTGATCAAGGTCCCCTCAAGCCAGGCACTCACGCTGGTCGGATCGGGGCTGACCGGTATCGGCCTGGGAGCGACGGTCGCGCCAGCACTGTTCGTCGCCGGCTTCTCGCTGCCCGCCGCCAACCTCCAGCGCGTGTTCGCGATCGTCGAGCTGATGCGCGCGGTAGCGGCGTTCATGATCGCGCCGATCTTCGCCCACCTCGCATCCACCGTTGGCGGCAGCCTCGACAACGGCACCGCGACCGCGCTGTGGGTCGGCTTCGCCGTCGCCATCAGCGGCGCCATCCTCGGGGTCGCGATCTACGTCTTCAGTGGGGCGCGCCCGCAGACGCCGGACATCGACGGCTTCCTGGCGGGCGCGGGCGCCGCGTGGCAGTCGCCGCCGCTGCTGGCCAAGCTCCGCCGGGGCTTGACCGCCTCGGTCCCCGCGACCGAGAATGCCAACTGACATGGCATCGACTCCCGCCGGCGACGCAGCGGCCGCAGCCCCGATCGGGGCGGTGGTTTTCGCCTACGACGGCTCTGGGCTCGCGCGGCTCGCGATCGAGCAGGCCGGCCGCCAGCTCGCGCCCGGCCGCGACGCGCTGGTCGTCTGCGTTTGGCAGACGGGCGATGTCGGATTTGTGTCCCCCGGCGGCCGGCACCTGAACGCTGCCGCGGCCAACGAGGTGCGGGAGGCCGCGCAGGAGACCGCCGAGCAAGGGGCGTCACTGGCACAGCAGGCCGGGTTCAAGCCGCAAGCAGTCGCGATCGAGCAAGCGCCGACGTGGAAAGGGATCGTGAAGGTCGCCGAGGAGCGCGGAGCAAGCCTCATCGTCCTCGGCTCCCACCGCCGCAGCGGTCTTGCCGGGCATCTGCTCGGCAGCGTGGCAGCGGCCGTGGTGGCCCACACCGCGACCTCCGTGCTGATCGTCCATCAACAGAGCTGAACTCACCGTCGCCGACCGGCCGCAGACCGGGGTCTAGCCGGGCGCGACAGTCGTGCCGTGAGAACACTAGTACTGGCACTGCGCGGAAGGCGGGGCAGGCGCCGCCCGCGAACGGCCGGTGATGCACCAGGGATTCTGGGCGGTGCGCGGGCAGGACTCCCCCAGCACCACGACGCCTCATCGGCGACGATCTGGGCTGGTGTCCATTTGCGCGCGGTCCGTTCGTCGTTTGGTTGTCAGGCACAACAACGGTGGCAGCGAAATGAGAGCGAGGAGTTATATGAAATACGTGATGCTTGTCTGCGTTGACGGCTCAATCGACCTCGGGCCGGAGGGCTGGGCCCAGGTCGGACCCGACACAGACGCTTGGGTGGCGGAGATGGATGGACGCGGAGTGCGTCTGCAGGGCAACCGGCTCGCGGAGATCGCTGACGCGACGACGGTTCGCGTGCGCGGCGGCGAGGTGCTGATTGCCGACGGCCCGTTCGCGGAGACGAAGGAGCACATCGCCGGCTTTGACCTGCTGGAGTGCGCCGATCTCGACGAGGCGATCGAGGTGGCCTCCAAGCATCCGGTCGGGCGGTTCGGCGCGATCGAGGTTCGCCCGTTCTGGGAGGGATGAGCGAGGATGCGACAGCCGCGATTGCGGAGGCCTTCACGGCGGAGTGGGGGCGGATCGTCGCGACGTTGATCGGGCAGACCGGTGACTGGGACCTTGCCGAGGATTGTGCGCAGCAGGCGTTTGCTGAAGCGGTCCGGCGATGGCCCCGGGACGGCGTTCCGCTGCGACCGGGGGCGTGGTTGACGACCGTTGCGCGCAACCGCGCGATCGACCGGCTGCGCCACGAGAAGATGAAGGGCGAGCGGCTACGCGAGGTGACCAGGCTGCTCGCAGACGGCGTCGAGGAAGACGATCCGTTGTGCGCGGGCGAGGACGGGATCGAGGACGAGCGGTTGCGGCTCATGTTCACGTGCTGTCATCCGGCGCTGTCGCTCGAGGCCCGTGTCGCGTTGACGCTCCGCACGCTCGCGGGCCTGAGCACAACCGAGATCGCGCGGGCATTTCTAGTGTCCGAGGCGACGATGGCAAAGCGCTTGGTTCGCGCGAAGCACAAGATCGTCAATGCCCGAATTCCCTACCGTGTGCCGCCGGCACACCTGCTCCCGCAGCGCACGAGCGGAGTTCTCGCCGTCCTGTATCTACTGTTCAACGCGGGATACACAGCGTCCGCCGGCCCGGAGTTGATTCGCGCCGACCTTTGTGCTGAGGCGATCCGCCTCGCGCGCGCACTGAACCTGCTGATGCCCGAGGAGTCCGAGGGCAGCGGCCTGCTGGCGCTGATGCTCTTCCAACACTCGCGGCGGCTCGCACGGGTGGACCGCAATGGTGATCTGGTGACGTTGGAGGATCAGGACCGCTCGCTCTGGGACAGACGCGAGGTCAGCGAGGCGAACGCGCTGCTCCACGCTGCCCTGAGCGCCGGCGCCGCCGGGCCTTACCAGCTACAGGCGGCAATCGCGGCCTGTCACGCCAACGCCGAGGACGCTGCAGCGACCAGCTGGAGCCAGGTCGCCGGCCTCTATGAGCGGCTGCTCGAGGTCATGCCCCAGCCACTCGTGCGACTCAACCACGCGGTCGCGATTTCGATGGCCGAAGGGCCGGCCGAGGGACTGATGCTGGTTGATCAGATCCTTGCGTCCGGCGAGCTGCGCGACTACCACCTGCTGCACGCCACGCGCGCGAACCTGCTCTCTCGTCTCGAGCGCCCACTCGACGCAGCCGAGGCATTGCGAGTCGCGCTGAACTGCTCCCCCTCGGCGGCAGAACGCCGCCATCTCAACAAGCGGTTGGCGGAAGCGCGCGGGTCATGAAGCGCCGCGCCAAGGCGCCCAGCGCGCCGGCGTAACCGACGAGTCTCCAGCGCGCCGAGCAGGCCGCTTCTCGCTACCTCTCCCGTCCCGCGAAGAAGGCGGCTTCGGCCTCGCCGAGCGGCGTCGAGGCCGGCGCGTGGTGGAGGTACTCGGCGGCGATCGCGCCCCAGTCGGCCCCTGCTCGGAGTTGCTCCAGAACGATGGCGACCAGGCCGTGCATCCTCCTGATCAAGATCGATTCGGGCGGCAAGGTGAGCTGGTTGACCTGAGTCCTCATCGCGGCCCGCTGTTGACTGTCGGGACGCTCAGCGTCTCGGCCTCGATGGCCGTGCTCTGGCGAGAACCGATGTGCTCCCGGCACGGCGTACCACTTGGTCGCCATGCGCATGAGCCTCAGTGCGAAGTCCGCGTCGATCGCCTGGGCCCGGCTCGCGGGCAGATATCCGCCGGTGGTCAGGGCTGTCCTCAGGCCTGCCGCGTCCCGGTCTCGGACCGCGAGCGCGATCGCCCGCTCGCTCGCGACACGAGCAGCGTCGACATCTCGCAGCAGGCCGAAATCCAAAAAGCAGACGCGGCCGTCGGGGCACAGCAGGTAGTTGCCGGGATGCGGGTCACCGAGGGCGATCCGGTCGCGATAGAGCAAACCGAAGAAGAAGCGGAAGACGATCTCGCCGTAGCGGTCGCGCTGCGCCTCGTCGGCGCGACGCACGGCCTCGAAGCGCTCGCCCTCGACGTACTCGGACACGAGCACCCTCCGGGTGCAGAGTTCCGTGTGGATTCGGGGCACGCGGATGAACGGATGTCCCCACATCTGGCGCTCGATCCGGCGCTGGTTCTGGGCCTCGAGCTCGTAGTCGAGCTCCTCCCCGATCCGCTCGCGCAGCTCCGCGGCGAGCGCTTTCGCGTCCAGCCCCGGGGCGAGCCGCTGGACGAGAGGCAGCAGCAGCGTCGCGTTGCGCAGGTCCGTCTCGACGGCGCTCGCCACCCCGGGGTACTGGATCTTCACGGCGACCTCGTCGCCGTCGACGGTGGTGGCGCGATGAACCTGGCCGATCGAGGCGGCGGCAAACGCTTGCTCGTCGAAGTCCGAGAACACGCGTTTGAGCGGGCCGCCGAACTCCTTGCGCATCAGCTTCTCGAGGTCTTTGAAAGCCACCGCCGGGACGCTGTCGCGAAGCGCGGCGAGGCTGCGTTGCAACTCCTCCCGCTCGCCCTCGGGAAGACCATCGAACTCCACCATCGAGATCATCTGGCCGACCTTCATCGCGGCGCCGCGCATCTGCCCGAGCTGATCCACGAGCTGGCGAACGAGCGCCGCAGTCCGCTCGCTTTGCGCGGCAGCCGCCCGTTCGGGAGAACGGACCCGATTCGCGGTCGCCATCCCCGCCCAGCGCAAGCCCTGCCCCGTCACCAGCCCGCCGACCCGCGCCGTCCGCGCGAGCCGGCCCGTCGGCAACTTCGCCGCAACCGGCGGAGAATCGTCGGCCGGCAGATTCATCGACCGAGCGTAGCGAAGCGCAGACGCCTGCTTTCGCCTCGGTGTGAGAGCTGCCGGGCGTTCAGGCGTTGCTGAGGCGTGCCTGTTCTGCGTCGGCGCTTTCGACGATCGCCCGGAGTGCCGCGACGTGACCGTTGAACGCGGTCACGCCGGCGGCGGTGAGTCGGGCTCGAACGCGGCGGCGGTGGTCGCGGAGCGGCCGGTCGATGACGACATATCCAGCGTCCTCGAGCGTCGAGAGTTGCTTGGAGAGCGCCGAGTATGAGAGGGCCAGCTGGTCTCGAAGGAACGCGAACTCGGCCCAGTCGGCGGCGGCGAGCAATCCGACGAGTGACAGGCGAGTGCTCGGGTGGATCAGCTCATCGAAGCGGGCAGCCGTCATCGGGTGGCGGTCCGCACAACTCGACGCCGCACGGCAGCGAGGACCTGGGGTCCGCCGAAAATGAGCAGCATTGCAACGAACAGGCTCGCGATCGTGGCCGGATCGCGTGCGCCGTCGGCTGACGCGGCAAACCCGCCGGCGATCGTCAGTGCCGCGAGGGCGACCAGGCTGGCGATCACAAGTGGGTAGACGTGGCGCCCGGCGAGCTCGGCGCTGACGCTGAGGCGACGGGTGCGGTGGCGACCGCTCGCGGCCCGCGCTGCGACGGCGGCGTTCACCGCCCCGAACAGCAGCGTGGCCGCTGCGCTGATCCATGCATGCCCGAGGTCCGTTACCAAGCCAAGAGCGATCCAACCAACGGCGAGCCCCAGCCAATACCAGCGAGGCAGATCGATCTCGTCGATTACGCGAAGCCGGCCGCGATCAATCGTGTCAAGGGCAGCTCGTGCTTCCTGAGGTGTTGCTCGCATCTTCAGCCGCCGTCGTCGAGTGGGGCGGCGTCGATCACGAGATCGGCCCGCTCGCGCGGTGCTTCACGCTCGTAGAAAGCGTCCTCCTGGAGTGCCCAGCGCTGCCACTGGGGGCCGTAGAGCTCGCCGTACACGCGTGCGAGCGCGCGATCGCGGCGGTCCTGGGCGCCGAGCTCGAGCCACAGGAGGACGTTCGTGTGCCCGGCGAGCGCGCGCGCTCCAGCCCCGACACCCTCGACCACAAGCAGGGCCGGCGGTTCGAGCGCCTGTGGCGACGCCCACGCCTGCGCCAGCCAGTCGTAGCGCGGCACGCTCGCGCTGCGTCCTTCGCTGAGCGGGCGCAGCACGGCGCTCGCGAGCAGCGAAACACCCTGCTCGAGGCCGTCCCAGCCGCCGTAGAGATCCTCGAGGCTGACGACCACGCCATCCAGCTGCGCCGCGATCGCCTGTGCGAGCGTCGACTTGCCCGAGCCGGATCGCCCGTCGATTGCGACGACGCTCGTCGCACCGCAGGCGGGCGCGGCCCCTTGCAGGCGAAGCGACACCTGCCCGGCCACGGCAGAGCTGCTCACCGCGGACCGCCGTGGCGCTCATCGACGGCGAGGAACTCGTCGCTGAACGCGCCTTCCCAGCGCTCCGGGTACGCCAGCACGCCGTTCTGCACCAGCCAGCGGGCGTAGGACCCAAGCAGTTCGCGTCGATGCTCGCCCCACACGCCCGCATGTGTCCAGGTCGGCGCGATCAGCGACAGTGAGCGCGCGATGATCGCACGCGGGAAGTACGGGATCACGCGCTCGAGCACCGCACACGCGCCCGGCGGGTCTGCGGCCGCGGCAAGAAAGCCGGCGCGCGTGGCGGCAAGGAATGCGCGAAGCGCGCCCGGGTCGCGTTCGATCAGCTCGCCGCGGGTGGCGAGCAGGTAGCTGGGGTATTCGAGCGCTCCGATCTGATCGACCGGCCAGGTGATTCGCTGCGCCGGCGCAAGGCTCCCGAACAGGGCATCCCACGCCCAATAGCCGCCGAAGGTGGCATCCGCCTCGCCGGCCGCGAGGTCATCGACGGTCAGCTCACGCACGCCGGCGTCGATTGTGATCACGCCGTCGGGATCGCCGCCGTCGGCGGCGACCAGATGGCGCACCATCGCGACGCCGCGGGGCGTCGGGTTGTACGCGACGCGACGGCCGGAGAGCTCGCGCGGGCGGGTGATCCCGGTTGCCCTGACGGTCTGCACGCTCTCGAGCGGGCGGTGGTTGATCGCGGCGACGCTGATCAGCTGCTCGCCGCCCTCGCGGCGCACCAGCAGCCGGTTGGTCGGCGCCACGGCGAAGTCCGTCTCGCCTCGCGCGAGTGCGGCGAGTGAGTCGCCGCGCAGCGGATCGGCGATCGTGACCTCGACATCCAGGCCGGCCCGTGCGTAGGAGCCGTCGTGAGCGGCGAGATAGAAGCCGACGTCATTGGTCCACGGGTGTAGGTACCCGAGCGTGACACGCAGCTTCTTCACCGCGCGAGCGCGCCAAGCGGCGTGAGCCGGCGTGCCGGATGGCGGCGGTTCAGGCGATCGGTGCCGAACAGCTGCGCCCTGATCGTGGCCGCCCGGCGCTCGAGCGGCACAAGGCCCCTTCGCGCAAGCACCGGCACGACGTGCTCGCCGAAGCTGGCGAAGGTCCCGTGCGCCGGTACGTCCATCACGTTGATGCCGTCCACGCCCGCATCCTGCCAGTGTGCGAGCTCGTCGGCGATCAGCTCAGGCGTTCCGACGATCCGCGCGCCCAGCAGATGAAACACGAGATCGCGGAAGGTCGGGGCCGTGTCGCTGTGGCGTTCGCGCACGGCGTCGATGATTCCCTGCACCCCGCTGACTCGCAACTCACCGAGCGGGCGGTCAAGGTCGATTCCCGCGAGGTCGACCCCGAGCTTGCCGCTGAGATCGGCGAGCACGCCTTCGATGCTGACCCATTCGAGCAGCTCCGCTTCGCGCCGGCGCGCCTCCGCCACGGTCGAGCCGATCACGAACCACAGCCCCTGAAAGAACCGCAGATCATCGTCGCGGCGGCCGTTGGCCCGCGCGCGGGCGCGGACATCCTCGATGTGGGCGCGCGCGCCGGCTGGGTCGTGGGCGATCAGGAAGACGCCCTCCGCGTGCGCTGCCGCGAACGCACGCCCCGCGTTGGACGCTCCGGCCTGAAAGAGCAGCGGCGTGCGCTGCGGCGAGGGTTCAGGCAGATGTGGCCCGGCTACGCGGTAATGGTCGCCGTCAAAGTCGATGGCGTGCACGCCTTGCGGATCGGCATAGACGTGCGAAGAGGCGTCGCGGCGTCGCGCATCGTCCTCCCAGCTCTGTTCCCAGAGCCGGTAGGCGACCTCGACGTACTCCTGCGCCTGGGCGTAGCGGGCGTCATGATCGCCGACCTCGGCGAGGCCGAAGTTCCGCGCAGCACCGTCGGCGTAGCCGGTGACGATGTTCCAGCCGACCCGTCCGCGGCTGAAGTGGTCGAGCGTGGAGAGCTTACGGGCCAGGTTGAACGGGTGTTCCTGCAGCGTCGAGGAGGTGAAGGTCAGGCCGAGACTCGTCGTTGCCGCGGCGAGTGCCGAGATGATCACCGAAGGATCGTTGGACGGGATGCCGATCGCGTCGATCACCGACTGTCTGCGTGAGCCGTGGTAGACGTCGTAGGTGCCGACCGCGTCGGCCAGGAACAGCAGGTCGAAGCCGTCGCGCTCGATCCTTCGGGCCAGCGCGATCCAGGCATCGAGGTCGTTGTGATCGATGCGCCCGGCGTCTGGATGCCACCACAGCCCGGGCCCGTGGTTCGGCAGCCCGAGGCCGGTGAAGGCGCTGAGCAGCAGACGTCGCGGCGGCGCCGCCACGGGCCTCAGCGCGATCTGGCGCCCGGCGCGAGGACGCGGTAGCCGGCGGCCGGGTGCTCCGGCGCCACGCGCGTGGCGCCAGGGCCCTGGAAGTACTCGCGCAACGTCTCGCCCTCGTAGTGCGCCCAAACGCGCCCGCGCCGCTGCAGTTCCGGTACGACCAGCTCGACGAAGTCGCGCAGCGTCACCGGCGGGACCGGGTCGGCGATGTTGAACCCGTCGATGTCTCCCTCCGCCATCCAGCGCTCGAGCTCATCAGCGACGGTTTCCGGTGACCCGACGAGCACCGGACCGCCGCCGCCGACGCCGACGAACCCCGCGATCTCCCGCGGCGTCCAGGTGCGCGTGTCGTCAAGGCGCGTGAACAGCTCGACCATGCCGCGAATCCCGTCCGTCTCGACGTAGCTCAGCGGCTCATCGGGATCAAGCGCCGAGAGGTCGATGTGCATCAGCGCGCTGTAGCGGGCGAGCGCGCCTTCGAGGCTCGCGTAGGCGCCGTAGTCGGCGTATTTCTCGGCGGCGAGCTCGTCGGTGGGGGCGACGATCACGGTGACGATCGTGAAGAACCTCAGTGAGCGCGGGTCGCGGCCCTCGCCGGCGGCTGCGGCGCGGATGTCGCTGACCAGCGCACGCGCCATGTCGGGGCGATAGGTGCTGATGAACACGCCTTCGGCGTGGCGGGCGGCGAAGGCCTTGCCGGCCGGCGAGGTGCCGGCCTGGTAGAGCACCGGCGTGCGCTGAATCGAAGGTTCGGACAGCGCGATGTCGGGGACGTGATGGTGGACGCCGTGATGGCCGATCGGGTGTACGCGCGAGGGGTCGGCGAAGACGCCTGAGGCGACGTCGCGGACCACCGCGTCGTCCTCCCAGCTGCCCTCCCACAGCTTGTAGACGACCTCCATGAATTCCTCGGCGATCGCGTAGCGTTCGTCGTGGGGGATCTGGTGCTCGAGCCCGAGGTTGCGGGCGGCGCTGTCCAGCGCGGAGGTGACGATGTTCCAGCCGATTCGCCCGTTCGTCAGATGGTCAAGCGTCGTCATCTTGCGAGCGAACTGGTAGGGACGCTCGTAGGTCGATGAGACCGTGACGGCGAATCCGAGCCGCCGTGTCGCCGCGGCCATCGCACTGATGAGCAGCAGCGGATCGTCGGTCGGGGTTTGAATCCCGTCGCGCAGCGCGGCGTCGACGCGACCCTCGTAAACGTCGAGCGGCCCGAGTGCGTCGGCGATGAACAGCGCGTCGAAGCAGCCCCGTTCGAGGATCCGCGCCGTTTCGATCCAGTAGTCGAGCTCACGGTATTCGTGAGCCCGGCTACTGGGGTGGCGCCACAAGCCGATCGCGGTGTGACCGACGGTGGACTGGCGAAGGGCGTGCAGCCGGATGCGTGGCGGCGACACGGCTGCCTCAGCCGGACGGCAGCAGCGAGTTGGTGTAGAGGTCGCTGAGTGACGGCGAGCTCTTGATCACCTTGGCCTTGGCGAGGATCTGCTCGAGGCCCTCGTAGTCGGAGTTGGTCTGGGGACCCCACACGCCGGCTGCGTCGACGAAGTGCGGCGCGGTCGCGTTGCCGGTCGCCACGACGATGTTCTTCTCGTTACCGAGCGCCGACTGGTTGGCGGCGATCAGGATCGACTCCGCCGCGGCCGGATTGTGATTCGCGTACTCGTAGCCTTCGGCCAGCGCCTTCAGCGCCCGCCGCAGGACCGGGCCGTTGGTCGCGATCTCCTTGTCGCTCGCGACATAGACGGCGTTCGGGTAGTTGCCGGCAGCGCCGAGGTAGCGGTTGTAGGGGAAGGTCCGCAGCTTGATCCCCTGCAGCGCGGCGGTGACATCGTCGATGCCGCCGAAGACCGCGGTGTAGCCGATCCGGTGCGCCTGGAGCGCGGTGATCACCGAAGCGTTCTCCACGACCTGCTTGAAGACGACATGCTTGACGCCCGCGGCGCGCAGGATCGCCGAGATGATCGGCGGGTCGCTCGAGATGCCGAAGCCGCCGTAGATCTGGCCGTTGAGCTGCGCGACGTTGGTGAACTTGGAGGAGGCGAGTACGGCCAGCGCGGTCGTGTTGTCGGTGACGAGCGCCGCGACGGCCTTGTAGGCGAGGCCCTGGGAGCGGTTGATGATGATGTCGGGCGGATAGCTGATCGCCAGATCGGTCTTGCCCGCCTGGATCAGCTGCTCGGCCGCGACGTTCGCGTAGGGCAGGATCACCGGCTTGATGCCCTGGGCGGCGAAGTAGCCCTTGGCGATCGCGGCGTAGATGCCGAGGTAGTCGACGTTCGGGGTGTAGTCCAGGGCGATTCGCACAGTCGCCGTCGCCAGCGCCGAACGGGCGCGCGGAGCGGCCGATGAGCTCGATCCCGACGCCGCCAGGGCGCCAAGCAGTGCGCCAGCTGCCAGCAGCGCCAGCAGTTGGCGGCGGCGCGGGCCCCGGGCGGATCCTCCGAGGCCGCGCTCGCGCGAGCGATTACTCAATACAGACATGTTTCTCCCTCCGCTGGTATGAGCCAGATCAGGTTCGTCGGGTCGGCGCCACAAGCGCCCTCTCAGCCCCATTGGGGACTCCCCGGATCGGTTGTCAGAGCGTCGACGGTACTGCGATCGCGGTTGTTGGTCAACCGGCCGGCGAAGCAGGCCGCGATCCCCCGATGTCCGACCCCGGTACCTTCCGTGGCAATCTGGAAGTAATGATACCTCACTTTGTCGATGAAAAATACACAGTTTCGTGGTGTGCGCGCCCTCAAGCGCAATGAAGCCGGCGCTGCGTCGCGCGCGCCGGCGGCTCGTCGGCGCAGGCTCGCGCATGACATCTGGCCGCCGGCGCTCGCCTTCGCGGCCGTCATCGGCGTCTGGGACTTTGCCTCCCAGGTCCTGGTCTCGAAAGCGAACACGCTGCCGGGCTCCTCGTTCACAGGCCCGCTGCCGGGTCCCTGGCTGGTCGTGCGTTCGACCTGGAACGATCGCTCGAACCTCTGGCCGGCGATGTGGACGACGATCCGGGAGGTCGTGTTCGGCGTTTTGATAGCGGTCGTGATCGCGGTGCTCCTGGCGATCGCGATCGACTGGTCGCGAAGCTTCCGCCGCAGCATCTACCCGTTGATGGTGGTTTCCCAGACCATGCCGATCATCGCGCTGGCGCCGCTGGTGGTCATCTGGTTCGGCTTTGGCACGGAACCGAAGATCGCCCTGATCGCGCTGTTCACGTTCTTCGCGATCGCCGTCGGGCTCGTCCAGGGCCTGGCCTCGAGCGACCCCGACGCGATGGACCTGCTGCGCACGATGGGTGCAAGCCGGCTGCAACTGCTGCTGCGTGTGCGCCTCCCGAGTGCGCTGCCGCAGTTCTTCACCGGGCTGAAGGTCTCGATCACGTTCTCCTTCGTCTCGGCGATCCTCGCCGAATACGTCGGGGCGACGCAGGGCCTCGGCGTCTACATGCAGACCAACTATCGCGGCTTTCGAAACGACCTGGTGTTCGGCGCCGTGATCGTGACGGCACTGTTGACGCTGCTGCTGTTCGGGCTCGTCGTGGCGCTCGAGCGCCTTTCGATGCCGTGGCGGCGCCCGGCGCAGACCGACACGCGATGGTAGAGCGCCGTGGAGCGCGACTCGAGGTTCGCGGCCTGGCGAAGACCTTCCCGGGCGACGGCGTCCCCATCGTCGCCCTGGAGCGTGCGGACCTGGTCGCGGCGCCCGGTGAGTTTGTGGTCGTGATCGGGCCCAGCGGCTGTGGCAAGAGCACCCTGTTTCACATCCTCGCCGGGCTCACGCAGCCAAGCGCCGGGGAGGTCCGCTTCGACGGCCAGATCGTCGAGAACCGTTTGGGTGCCTGCGCCTTCATGCCCCAGCGTGACGGCCTGCTGCCATGGCGGCGCACGATCGACAACGTGACCGTCGGTTTGGAGCTCTCCGGGATGCGCCGGGCCGCAGCGCGCGAGCGTGCCCGTCCTCTACTTGCGCGTTTCGGCCTGGCCGGCTTTGAGGATGCCTGGCCGTGGCAGCTTTCCGGTGGCATGCGCCAGCGCGCCGCGTTCCTGCGCACGGTGCTGCTCGGCAAGCCCGCGATGCTGCTCGATGAGCCGTTCGGGGCGCTCGACGGGATCACCCGCGCGCAGTTGCAGGAATGGTTGCTCGACGTGTGGGGCGAGGTCGGCTCGACCGTGTTGCTGATCACCCACGACGTCGCCGAAGCGGTCTTCCTCGCCGACCGGGTGTATGTGATGACGCCCCGCCCCGGGCGCGTCGCCGCGGTGATCGAGATCGAGCTGCCGCGCCCGCGCACGCTCGCGATCGAAGAGTCAGCCCAGTTCGGCGCCTACGAGGCGCGCCTGCGCGAGCTTTTGCGCGAACACGCGTGGGCTGGCGGCGACGCTCAGCCGAGCTCCAGCGGGAGCTCCGGATCGGCGCTCCACTCGGTCAGCGAACCGTCGTAGAGGCGCGCTTCGCGGCCGATCAGCGACAGCGCGAAAAGGTCGACCGTCGCCGAGATACCGCCGCCGCAGTAAGCGATCACGTCGGCTCCCTCGCTGACGCCAGAAGCCTCGAAGACGGCCTCGATCTCGCCCGGGCTGCGAAAGCGGTTCGTCTGCGGATCGATCAGCGCGCTCCAGGGAGTGTTGACGCTGCCGGGGATCCTGCCCGGCCGGCTGTAGGAGCTCGGCCCCTCACCGCGAAACACCGGGGCGGTGAGCGCGTTCACGAGGCAGGCCTGGCGCTCGCCGCGCACGATCGACTCGACATCCGCGCGAGATGCCAGCTGCTCCGCTTGCCGGTTGGCCGAGAAGGTGGCCGGCGGATACTGGCCGGGGGCCTCGCTGAGCGCCCGCCCGGACGCCTTCCACGCAGCCAAACCGCCGTCGAGCACGCTCACGTCGTCAAAGCCGTAGTGGCGCAGCATCCACCACAGGCGGGTCGCCCACATCGGCGACTCCTGCGCATAGACGACGACAGCGGCGCCCGGTCCGATGCCCGCCGCGCCGGCCGCCTGCGCGAATTGCGCGGCGCTTGGCAGGGTGAAGGCGAAGGGCGAGCCGGGATCTGAGAACTCGCCGGCGATGTCGGCGAAGGCGGCGCCGGGGATGTGTCCCGCGTCGTATTCGCGGCGTGCGGAGCGGACCGTGTAGGGGCCTCCTTCCGCCGGGCGCTCCAGCACCACGGTCGCGTCAAACAGGCGAAGCGCCGGGTCGTCCAGCGCCCAGGCGAGGGTGTCCACATCGATCAGCGGCGAGCGGTGCGCCATCGGTGCGCCAGTGTAGCCGCAGGCGCCCCGACGCTTTGCCGTTGTGCCCGCGGCCCGCGACGGGGGCGCGGGCCGCTGGCAATGGGTGCCTGCGGCCCGCCGGACCGAGACTGGGGCCGGATCCGTCTGCGAATGCGGCGCACCGCGGCGTTTTCACTTCAAGCGCGGGTCGACGTAGACGTCGTCGATCTGTGCGGTGCCGGTCAGGGCGGTGAAGCGCAGCGCGATTTCTGCCGTGCCGCCGGACAGTGCGCCTTCAACTGCTGATGCTGTGAGCATCGGCAGTGTTGGCTGCCAGTCGGTGCTGAGGGCCACGACCCCAACGGGCACCGTGACGGTCACTCCGAGCGGCGTGCGATAGACGACCTGCACGAGGACGCTCGATAGGAGCGAGTCGTTGCGCCCGAAGAAACGGAAGGTCGGGTAGGCGGCGTTGACACAAACCAGCGGTGTCTGTGCGCTCGCGCCCGCAGGCAGCGAGAGCGACGAGCTTCCAACCGTTCCGTCCACAGCGTAGGGCTCGCCACCCGCGACGATGTGCGCATCACCGCTGAGCGTCCAGCCGGACAGGCTGCCCTCGAAGTCGCCGCCGGGGACCAACTCGTAAGACGTTGCATCTCCCCAGGGCAGGAACGGCTGCGTGAGCGCAGCGCCGTTGCAGGCGTTGGTGGCGATCACCGCGGCCTGAGCGCCAGCCCCGGGCAGACTGGTGATTGCGATCGCAGACAGCGCGCCGGTCAGGGCGAGGAGGCGGCTTGACACGCGCCGCCTGGGTGCAGGCGATGTTGATGTCGTGGCCGCCTGCGCGGCGATTTCAGACAGAACTGCAGGAACTTCGAACGAGCGGGTCCGGCGTGAGCGGCCGCTGAAAAGGCGCTTCGTCATCGGTACGCACCTTCCTGGTGTGTACTGGCAGCCGAGCTATCTCACGCTTTTCGCGAGACCTCTAGCTTTGCGTCCCTGGCTCACGCCAGGTTTGCCCTTTTCAGTTGGGTTTGCAATCAGCTTTTCGGCCCATCGCGCGCTGTCGTTAGTGCAGACGCCCGAACTTCGACCGATGTTCGATCCGGCTGCCTGGAATCCTCAGCTCGGCTGTGAATGATCCGGCTTTGCCCGCTCGTTCTTCGCCCGCGCGGCGGGGGTGACCCGCATGGACGGAATTCACCGGATCGCCGAGCGATGGGGGCGTAAACTCGCCGCCTCGGTGGTCAGGGCAGCCCTAAACACGGTCACCGTGGCTCGTCCTTGGGGCGAGCAGAGTCAAGCGAGATCACGAGGGGTGGCCTTGGTCCTCAGATACCCGTGGATGCCATGCGCAGGCGGCTAGCGGCGCTTGTGCTGGCCACCGCCGCGTGCGCCGCCTGCGTTCTCGGCGTGACCGCGACCGCGGCGACGACAACCGGGGCGATCGCCGGTGTCGTGACGAACTCGTCGTCGGCCGGTCTCGCCGGAGCGTCCGTGACGGTGTACCAAGATGGGCTCGTGGCGGGCTCGGGAACCACGGCGGACGACGGGAGCTATACGGTCGGCTCGCTCGCGCCCGGCTCCTACACGGTCAGCTTCACGCCGCCGCCGGCCGGGTCCGGAGCCGGTGAGGAGAACTTCCTGCCGCAGAAATACGATGCCGAGTCGCCGAGCTCGGCTGGGGATCAGGTCGTCGTGGCAGCCGGGACGACAACGTCGGGCATCGATGCCAGCCTACAGTCGGGCGGAACGATTTCGGGTGTGGTGCTCGACGGATCCGGCGCGCCGGTCGACGGCGTCGAGGTCTATGCCTACGACAGCAACGGTCTCGCGATGCCCGCAACGCAGAGCGCCGCCGATGGCACCTGGTCGATCGATCGCCTGGCAGCCGGGGTCTACAGCCTTGGCTTCACGGCCGCCGGAGGGGATCTGAACTTCCTGCCGCAGTTCCTCGGCGGAGGCTCCACGATCGCCGGAGCCTACGGCGTGTCGGTGAGCGCCGGCGCCACAACGTCCGGCGTCGAAATCCATCTGCAGCCCGGCGGCCAGATCACCGGAAAGGTCACCGACGCGTCGTCGGTGCCGATCGCCAATGCTCTGGTGGACGCCTACGACGCTGGCGGTGACATCGCCGCCAGCGCGACATCGGCCGCCGACGGGACCTACTCGATCAACGGCCTGGCCAGCGGCTCATACAGGGTCGGCTTCACGACCCCGGGTGGCCCGCTCACGCCGGAGCCGAACTATCTGCCCCAGTTCGACGGCGGCGCCGCGGCGCTCTCTTCGGCAAAGGCGCTCAGCGTGACCGCGGGGACAACGAGCGCCGGCGTTGACGCGCAGCTCGCGGCGGGCGGGGAAATCAAAGGAGCCGCCACGGACGCGACCAGCGACCCGATCGCGAACCTGAGCGTCACCGTCTACGACAGCGACGGAGACCCCGTGGCGACCGCAACCACGGCCGCCGACGGGAGCTACGCGATCGACGGGCTTGCGAGCGGGCACTACCGAGTCGAGTTCGGCGGCGCGCAGGACGATGGCGATGCACCCAACTACGCTCCGCAGTTCTACGGCGGCGACTCGCTGGCGAACGCCAGCGCGGTCGCGGTCACGGCTGGAGCCGCGGCGAGCGTGGCGAGTGCCCAGCTCGCGCCGGGCGCCACCGTGTCGGGCGACATCACCGACGCCTTCGGTGCTCCGCTCGGCGGTGTGACGGTGCAAGCGTTCGACGCCGGCGGCAATCTCGCCGGCGACAGCGCTACGAGCGCCGCTGGCACCGGCGCGTACACGATCAGCGGTCTGGCCGCCGGCTCCTACCGGATCGGGTTCGACGCCGGCTGCTGCAGCGGTGATTACGTCCCCCAGTACAGCGGCGACGAACCGTCGTTGGCGAGCGCGCAACTGGTCGCCGTGACCACCGGCGCCAGCGCAGGCGGTGTCGACGCGGCAATGCAGGCCGGCGGGCACATCGCAGGCACGGTGACCAACGCCGCGGGAGAACCTCTTCCGGGCGTCTCCGTCGAGGCGATCGACGCGAGCGGCGATGGCGTGACGGGCACAAGCACCGGGCCGGATGGCGACTATGCCCTGCTCGGCCTTGCGAGCGGCACCTACACGGTGGAGTTCGAGAACTTCCTCGACAGCCTGGCGATCGTGCCGCAGTTCTACGACGGGGCGACGACGCTCGCCGGCGCGACCGCTGTGCCGGTGACCGCCGGGGTGACGACCACCGCCATCGACGTCCAGGTCGCGCGCGTCACCGGCAGCCTCGCGGGCACCGTCACCGACGGCGCGGCTGCGCCGCTGGCCGGCGTGCAGGTCACGGTTTACGGCCTGGATGGTCAGGCCGTCGGGTCAGGCGCCGTCAGCGCAGCCGACGGCAGCTACACCGTCGGCGGACTCTCTCCCGGGTTCTACCGCGTCGGCTTCGCGCTCAGTGGCTACGGCGGCCAGTTCTATCCGGATGCCGCCGCCGATGGGCAGGCCATCTATGTTGCGGCCGCGCAGACCGCGAGCGGCATCGACGCGCAGCTTCAAGCCTCCGCTGCCGGCGCCCCCCAGCAGCAACAACAACAACCGCAACAGCAGGCCTCGCCACCTTCACAGCCGCCCCAGCAGCAACAAACAGCCGCCTCTGGCGGCGGTTCGACTGTCGCGGCCGCCGTCGCGGCGAGCGTGGGGGCAGCGGGCGTGACCGGTAGCACCGTGAGCGCGAACGTGACCTGCACCGGCCCCGCGACCGGCTCCTGCACGATCACCCTGACGCTGACGAGTGTGGAAACCTCCAAGGGGTCCAGGCTGCTCGCGGTCAGCGCGGCGAAGAAAGGCAAGACGACGAGGCGCACCGTGACGGTCGGCGCAATCAGCGTGACACTCGCCGGCGGCCAGAGCGAAACCGCCCGCGTCAAGCTCAACGCCACCGGGCGGCGACTCCTGGGCAGCCTTCACAAGCTCCCCGTCGAGCTGGTGTGTGTCACGGGAGCGACCACGATCTCAACTGAGACGCTGACGCTGAAGGCAGCCTCCAAGCAGCCGAAGAAGCGCTGAGCCGGACGACGCCGCGGCGGCGCGCCGCCGCCGTTTGGCCCTGTGGCGCCCTGGAGCGGGGAACTGGCGTCATCATCCCGGCGTGTCGCGCTGGCGCTCTCCCTACGATCGCGAGATCCTCGGCCTGGCGCTGCCGGCGCTCGGTGCGCTCGCCGCCGGGCCGCTCTATTCGCTTGTGGATACGGCGATCGTCGGCCACCTCGGCGCGAAGCAGCTCGCGGCGCTCGCGCTCGCCGCCACCGTGCTCGCGGCGGTGGTGGAGCTCGCGGATTTCCTCTCCTATGGCACCACCGGGCAGGTCGCACGCCTGCACGCTGCCGGGCAGTCGCTCGAGGCAGGCGAGATCTCCGCGCAGGCGCTGTGGCTCGCGCTGGCGGCGGGCGCCGTGGCGCTCGTTGTGCTGGCGGCCGGCGGAGGTCCGCTTCTGTCGCTCATCGGCCAGGGCGCCCATGTACACGCCAGAGCTCACGGCTACCTCGACATCGCGATCTGGGGAGTGCCCGCGCAGCTGGTGGCGCTTGCCGGCGAAGGATGCATGCGTGGCGTGGGCGACCTGCGCACGCCGCTTCGGATCCTCGTCATCGCGAACGTTGCAAACGTCGTGCTGGAGGTCGTGCTCGTCTACGGCGCGCATCTCGGGCTGACCGGCTCGGCTGTGGGCACACTCGTCGCGCAGCTCGGCATGGGCTTTGCGTTCGCGCGGAGAATGCTCGCCGCTCCGGCGCGCAGCCGGCGACCGAGCGCGGCGCTGATTCGCCCGTTGCTGCGCACCGGAAGCCATCTGACGGTGCGAACCGCCGCCCTGCTGGGTGCTTTCACGCTCGCCTCGGCGCTCGCGGCGAGGTTCGGCACGGCGGCGCTCGCCGCGCACCAGGTCGCCTTCCAGCTGTTCCTGTTTCTGGCCCTCGTGCTCGACGCGATCGCCATCGCCGGCCAGATCCTCGTGGCGCGCCTGCTCGGCGCCGGAAACGCCGAGGACGCATGGCGCGCCGCCGTGCGGATGCTCTGGTGGTCGGTCGCCTGGGGTGTCGGCTTCGGGCTCGTGCTCGCGGCGGCCAGTGGCGCGGGCCCCCATGCGTTCAGCGACAACGCGCGAGTCCTCGGCGAC
>JBEKSK010000009.1:0-27558 GCA_049517155.1 Solirubrobacteraceae bacterium | reverse complement strand
GCAACTGGTAGGTCTCGCCGTTGCGCGCCTCGTAGCGGACCCGCACCGCCTGCGCCTTGATCGTGATGCCCCGCTCGCGCTCGAGGTCCATCGAATCGAGCACCTGCGCGCGCATCGCCCGCGCATCGACGGTGTGTGTCAGCTCGAGGATGCGGTCCGCGAGCGTCGACTTGCCGTGGTCGATGTGGGCGATGATGCAGAAGTTGCGGATGTGGGCTTGGTCAGCCATCTCGCAAGTAGATTACGGTGCGCATCCCAGTCCGCCGCCCCTGCGGCCGCCAGCGCAATGTCCAGACCGATCCCCCGAGACGAGGCCCTCGCCCTGCTGGCGGACTGGGTGAGCGCCGCGCCCCTGCGCCGCCACTGCCTGGCGGTCGAGGCGGCGCTGCGCGCCTACGCGCGCCGCGACCCCCCGTTGCGAGGGGCAGCCGGCGCCGACGTGGAGCTGTGGGGCGTCACCGGGCTGCTGCACGACGCCGACTACGAGCGCTACCCGGACATGAGCGTCGGGCACCCTCGGATGATCATGGCCGAGCTCGAGCGCCTCGACGCGCCACCCGAGATGGTTCGCGCGATTGCCTCGCACGCCGATTATCTCGGCGTGGCCCGCGAGTCGCCGCTGGAGCTGACGCTGCACGCGGTCGATGAGCTGAGCGGATTTCTCGTCGCCTGCGCGATGGTGCGACCCGAGGGCATCGCCGGACTGACGCCCAAATCGGTGCGCAAGAAGCTCAAGCAGCCGTCATTTGCGGCCGCCGTCAACCGTGAGGAGCTGCAGAGCTCCGCCGATTCGCTCGGCGTCGGGTTCGACGACCATGTCGCCTTCGTGATCGCCGCGCTCGAGGGGCAAGCGCAGGAGCTCGGCCTCACAGGCCAAGCGCACGCGTGATCTCCGGCGCCGCGAGCGAGGGCACGACCCGGCTCGCGCCGCTGAGATCGACGCCCGGGACCGACGGCACGGCGATCGTGTAGCACCCCGCCGCGACGGCGGCCGCGATGCCGGTCGGGGAGTCCTCGAGCACGAGCGTCCGGGCCGGCTGCGTGCGCAGCGCCGCACATGCGGTCAGGTAGATCTCCGGTGCGGGCTTAGGGTGCGTCACGACATCAGCTGTGAGGATCGACGCAAACGTGCTCTGCTCGATCCCGGCGGTCTCGAGCGCGCGGTCCACCAGCACGCGTGGCGAGTTGGAGGCCAGGCCCAGCGGTATCCCGGCGTCGTGCAGGCGGGCGATCAGCTCGAGCGCGCCGGGGCGTGGCGGCGCATCGCGCCCAAGCTCCTCGAGCACGATCGTTGCGAGCTCCATGATCAGCGCCGTCCCCTCTCCCGGCGCGTCGAGGATCAGCTCGAGCGCGGCCGCGGCGGCCTGCGGCGAGGAGCCCAGCATGTCGCGCTTGTGCTGCGCGGTGAACTGGAGGCCGTGACGCTCGAACAGGGCTTCCTGGGCCCGCGTCCAGGAGTGCTCGGTGTCCAGCAGCAGCCCGTCGTTGTCGAAGACCACGGCGTCGCAGCGGCGCTGGGCGCTGTGTTCGGGCACGACGCCACCCTACCTATGAGCGCCCGAAGCGCGCGAGCACCAGCGCGCGCACCTGTCCGGCTTCCGGGATCCCCATCCGCAGCACAGCTTGCATGTAGACGAAGCCGCCGGCGCCGGCGGCGCCGACGACGGACGCCAGCTGGGCGGGCAGGGTGCGGCCCAGCACCCGGTCGAGCAGGTACCAGACGATCCAGGACACGGCCGCCAGAAGGACCGACGCGGCCGTTATGCGCGCCGTGATCATCGTCGTCTGGCGTCCCTCGAGGCGATTGTTGAAGCCGGTACGCAGGCGGCGAAGCTGCAACGCGGTCATCAGCGCGTTGGCCACGAATGTGCCGATCACGAGCCCCGCGATCCCGAGCGGCTTGTACAGGGCGACTGACACGACGATGTCGACGGCGATGTTCATCGCCGCAAGACCGGTCGGGATCCAAGGGCGCTTGAGCGCGAAGAAGGTCCGTGTGAGCAGCAGATTCAGGCCTCCAAACGGCAGGCTGAATGCGAACCAGAAGAGTGCTATCGAGGTGAAGTGGGTCGAGGTGGCGTTGAACACCCCCCCGTGCTGATAGAGGAGCCGCACGACCGGCGTTGCGAGGACCATGAGAAATGCCGAGGCGGGGATCAGCAGCAGGTTGATCTGGCGCATCCCGATCGCCAGCGCCCGGCGCATGCCGCCGGCGTCGCGACGGGACGCCTGGCGGCTCAGCGTCGGAAACAGAACGGTCGCGACCGCCACGCTGAACATGCCCTGCGGAAGCATGTAGATACGAAACGCGTAGTTGATCGCCGCCGGCGCCTGCGAGTTGACCAGCGTGCCAAAGACCGAGTTGATCAGCCCGTCGAGGTTCGTGATCCCGAGGCCGATCGTGACCGGCACCATCAGCAGGAAGACCTGGCGCACGCGCGGGTCATGCCAGTCGATCTGAAAACCCAGGCGGAAGTCGATCTGCTGCAGCGCGCCGGCGGCCATCAGGAGCTGAACGACGGTCGCCGCGAGGATCGCGATCGCGTAGGCGTAGATCCCGTGATCTCCACTGTTGCCGGGGCCGAACTGCGGGCGCAACACGACGACCAGCACGATGATCACGATGTTCCAGACCAGCGGCGAGATCGCCGCGATTGAAAACCGGTCGTAGGACTGCAGGATCCCGACCAGCAGCCCGTTCAGACCGAGCAGCAGCACGACGGGAAACAACACCTGCGCGAGGCCGGCGGTCAGCGAGCCCGACACGCCGCCCGAGAAGATGAAGATCGGCATGATCGCGTGGGCGGCGAGGATGAAGAAGGCGGTGATCGCGCCGAGGGCGATCAGCATGATCCAAAAGACGGTCGATGCGAGCCGGAAGGCCTCCTTCTTGCGCCCCTCCTGGAGCAACTCCGTGAATACCGGCACGAAGGCCGCCGACAGCGCGGCGTTCGCGAACAGATTGCTCACCAGGTTGGGTACCTGGAAGGCGATCGTGAACGCCGAATACCATGAGCCGGTGCCGAAAAAGCGCGCGGCGATGATCTCGCGCGCCAGCCCCGCGACTCGCGAGAAGCCCGTGGCGATCGAGAAGATCGCGGTGTTGCGCGCGACGTGACCTGCCGGGGGCGTCGCCCGCCCCTGCTCTGCGACGGGAGTCGAAGCGGCCAAGGCCGCTATAGTACGGCGCCGCGCGGTCTTCACCGCGAATCAACCATGGCCAACATCGCCTCACAGAAGAAGCGCATCCTCCGTGCCGAGCGCGAGCGGCTCGAGAACCGCCGTCACACCTCGGCGATCAAGACCTACTTTCGCCGGCTTGAGGCCGCGGTCACCGAGGGCGAGGCCGAGAAGGTCGCAAGTGAGCACCGCACCCTGGTCTCTGCGATCGACAAGGCGATCAAGACCGGGGCGCTGCACCGCAACACCGGCGCACGCAAGAAGTCACGCGCCGCGCGCATCGTGCGCCCACCTGCCGAGAGCTAAGCGGCTATCGCGCCCAGCGCGCGCACAGCGAGCGTGTCGGCGTCGAGCGTCGAGCCGCCGCGGCTGTCGAGCTCGAGGTCGGCGAGCACGGCGATAGCGCGTCGCAGCGAGCCGACGTCGGTGCGCGCCACGTCGGCGATGAACGCTGTCGCCGCCTTCGGCGGCATGCGCAGTTCGCCGCGCAAGGCGCTCGGCGGCGTCCCCGCCTCGAGCCGCGCCGCGACGCCGAGCGCTTCGCGCAGGCGCCTCGTCACCCAGTAGGTGAGCGACTCGACGCGCTCGCCCTGCGCCCTCAGCGCCAGGTAGATGCGGGTCGCGGCAGCGGTATCGCGGGCAACGACGGCGTCTGCCAGAGTCCACGCCTTGCGCTCCGCGCTGCGCCCGACCCGCTCGGCCACGCCGTCTGCGTCAAGGCGCGACCCCGGCCCGCATTCGAGCGCGAGCTTCTCGATCTCCCGGGCGAGACGCGCCTGGCGGCTGCCGACGATCGCCACAAGCGTGCGCGCGCCCTGCTGATCGAGCGCCAGCCCGGCCGCGGTCGCCTGCGAGCGAACCCAGGCCGGCAGGTCCCACTCCTTGACCGCCATCTCGGCCGCCACGTCGCCGCCCGCCTGCACGACAGCACGGTGCAGCGCCGCCGGCGCCTTGGCGCGGCCCTCCTCGCGCGCGAAGAAGGCGATCGTGGTGTCGTCCGGCATCGACTCAAGCAGTGGCGCGAGGTGACTCGCGACCTCCTCCTCCTTCCAGCGCTCGGCGCCGTCGACGATGATGAAGCGCCGGCCGATCGCCAGCGTCAGCGCGCCGAGCAGCGCGGCAGCCGCGGCGGCCGTTGCGTCGGCGCCCTCGAGCAGCTCGAGGCACCCGGCTCCGCCGTCGCGTTCCGCCATCGTCCGCAGCCGCGCACGCCGCTCACCGATCCGTCCGTGGTCGTCCCCGTGGATCAGATATGCGGGCTTGAAGTTCGCCATACCCTGAGGCTAGCGGCAGCGGCGGCCGCCGCCGCCGCGCGTCCTACTGCGAACGCGCCCTGCCGATCGGCGTGGAGGTGCCCTGGGCGTTCAGCCAGGCGCCGGCCACCACGATGATCGTCAGCACCACGTCGAGCACGAACCCGAAGCCGAAGTTCCCGACGTGGGCGAAGAACTTGATGGCCAGCACGAGCGCCACCACGCCGGCAGCGGCTGTGCGTGTCATGTCGCGCCCGAGATTGGTGGTCGGAATCACCGTCGCCGGGCTGAACCGCGCGAGCGACAGGTCCACGACGACGGCGAGCGTGACGATCAGAGCCAGGATTCCCCAGATCGCGTAGGGCGCCGATGTGGCTGCGATGGAACCGCCGGCGAGCGTGGTGCCGTCGACCGTGACGCTCGGGTAGCTGTACCAGCCGAAGATCAGGAGGCTCAGGATGAGCAGGATCCCGCCGCCGCCCACCATCCAGTCCTCACGGCTCAGTTTCGAGAAGTCCACGTCCCCTCCTTAGTTGCACATCCAGCGTTGGCTGAGCATACGGGGCCACCTGGACGTTGGCAGCGACCGATCGACCGCCCGGGTCCGCCCTATTTCACGACGATGTTGACAAGTTTCCCAGCCACGACAACGACCCTGACGATCTCCTTACCGGCGATATGCGCAACCACGTTGGGCGCCGTCAGGGCGAGCTCCTTCAGCTCCTCCTCGCTCGCGGCGCTGCTCGCGCTGACGCGGTCGCGGACCTTGCCGTTGACCTGGCAGACCAGCTCGAACTGGTCTCGTAGAAGCAGCGCCGGATCGGCCGACGGCCACGGCACCTGCCAGACCCGCTCGCCGGTCAGCAACTGGTAGGCGTCGGCGCCGGCGTGAGGAGCGAACGGAAACAGCAGGGAGGCCGCGGTCGCGACGGCGAAGCGCAGCACGCCCGGGCCAACCTCGCTGCGCAGCCTGTAGCACTCGTTGGTCAGCTCCATCACCGCCGCGATCGCCGTGTTGAACGCGAAGCGCCCTTCGAGCTCCCCGGTCACCTTCTCGATCGCCCAATGTGCTTTGCGCAGCAGGTCCAGCTCAGCACCTGCCGGTTGCGCCGGCGGTTGGGCGGGTTCGGTGCTCGCGGCCGTCTCAGCGGCCAGCCGCCAGAGCCGGGCGATGAAGCGGTGCATGCCCTCGACGCCGGCGTCTGACCAGTCGGCGTCCTGCTCCGGCGGGCCTACGAAGAGGATGTAACAGCGGGCGGTGTCGGCGCCGAGGCGACTGACGATCGTCCGCGGTGAGACGACGTTGCCGCGCGACTTGGACATCTTCGCGCCGTCGCGCGTGATCATCCCCTGCGTGAACAGCGCTGCGAAGGGCTCCTGGAAGGAGAGGTGGCCGAGGTCCGCGAGCGCCTTGATGAAGAAGCGCGAATAGAGCAGGTGCAGGATCGCATGCTCGACGCCGCCGATGTACTGGTCGACAGGCATCCAGCGCTGCAGTGCCGCCGGATCCCAGGCCGCCTCGTCGTTGGCGGCGTCGCAGTAACGCAGGTAGTACCAGGAGGAGTCGACGAAGGTGTCCATCGTGTCGGTCTCCCGGCGCGCCGGCCCGCCGCAGATCGGACAGCTCGTCGCCACCCACTCCTCAGCCGCGGCCAGCGGCGAGCGGCCTTTCGGCGCGTAGTCCTTGACCTCGGGCAAGAGGACCGGCAGCTGGTCTTCCGGCAGCGCCACGATGCCGTGCTCGGGGCAGTAGACGACCGGGATCGGGCAGCCCCAGTAGCGCTGGCGTGACACCAGCCAGTCGCGCAGGCGGAAGCTGACGACGCCGCGCCCGCGGTCGTCCTCGGCGAGCCAGGCGATGATCTTCTGCTTGGCCTCGGTGCCCGTGAGCCCGTCGAAGCGCGGGTCGGAGTTGACAAGCGGTCCGGGGCCGGTGTAGGGCAACTCGCCGCCCGCCGGGTCGCCGATCACCCGCCGCACGGGCAGCCCGAAGGCGGTTGCGAACTCGAAGTCGCGCTCGTCGTGCGCGGGCACCGCCATGATCGCCCCGGTGCCGTACTCCAGCAGCACGTAGTCCGCGACGAACATCGGGATCTCCTCGCCGTTGACCGGGTTGCGCACGCTGCGCCCCAGCGGCACGCCGGTCTTCTGCTTGCCCGCGGCGCCGCGATCCTGCCCCGGCGAGGCGAGCGCCTGCGAGATGTACGCGTGCACCGCCGCTTCGTGCTCGGTGCCGGCGGCGAGCACCGCGATATCGGGGTGCTCGGGCGCCATGACGAAGAAGGTCGCGCCGAAAAGCGTGTCCGGCCGCGTTGTGAAAACGGGATAGTCGATGCCCAGCTCCTCGCAGCGGAAAGTTGCGCTGCATCGTCTTGACGTGCTCCGGCCAGTCGATCGTGTCGAGGTCGTCCAGCAGCCGCTGCGCGTAGTCGGTGATCCGCAGGAACCACTGCTCGAGCTGGCGCAGCTCGACCTGTGCACCGCAGCGCTCGCAGTGACCGTCGATCACCTGTTCGTTGGCCAGCACGGTCGCGTCGTGGGGACACCAGTTGACCGCGGCCTCCTTGCGGTAGGCAAGACCGGCCTTCAGCAGCTGCAGGAAGATCCACTGGGTCCAGCGGTAGTAGCGAGGCTCGTGCGTGCCGAACTCACGCGACCAGTCGATCGAGATGCCCCACTCGCGGAACTGCTCCTGGAACGACGCGATCGACTCGGCGGTCGAGTGGCTCGGGTGCACGCCGGTGTTGATCGCGTGGTTCTCGGCGGGCAACCCGAAGGCGTCGTAGCCCATTGGGTGCAGCACCTGGCGGCCCTGGCGGCGGCGGAAATGGGCGATCGCGTCGCCGACCGAGTAGCACTTGAGGTGCCCGATGTGCGGCTCGCCGCTCGGGTAGGGAAGCATCTCCAGCACATACGTGGTCGGGGCCCCACCGCTGTTGGGCACCTCCCAGGTTTTCTCGGACTCCCAGACCGCCTGCCAGCGGGGCTCGATCTCGGCGTGGTCGTAGACGTGCTCGCTCATCAGAGGTCCAGAGTATTTGCTCGCGCAGCTGCAACGTGCTGCGGTCGCGACGCAGGCCCGCTGCCGCGTCGCCGAGTACGCCTTGCATATCCTCCGCGCCGGATGAGTGCGATGTTCGAGCTCGCGAGCCGCCGCCGCGCGAAATGGGCGATCGCCGCGATCTGGCTGATCGTGGCGGCGGCGGCCGGATCGGTTGCGGGGCGTTTCCAGAGCGCCCAGAAGAACGATACGACGTCCTATCTCCCAGGCGACGCGGAGTCTGTGCGCGCGCTGGATGCGATCAACCGCGCGAGCGGCGGCGCGGAGATCACCAGCACGGTCGTGGTGTTCGCCCGCGCCGGAGCGCTGACCGCGGCCGACCTGACGGCAATCGAGTCCGACAAGCGGACGCTCGACACCCGCCTGCCCGCGGACACGATCCCCGCCGTGGGGCCGATTCGCTCCCGCGACGGCGAAGCCGCGTTGCTGGATCTCTACCTGCGCCTGCACGGGTCGACCAAGCTGCTGGACAGCGACGTCACGCTGATCAAACGAGCCGTGCACACAAGCGCGCCGCCTGGCCTTGAGGCCAAGGTCACCGGTCCGGGCGGTGTCTCCTACGACGCGAGCCAGGTCTTCAAGTCGATCAACGGGAAGCTGCTGCTGGTCACCGTGCTGCTGGTCTTCGTGCTGCTGATCCTGATCTACCGCAGCCCGATCTTCTGGGCGATTCCGCTGCTGTCGGTCGGCCTCGCCGAGGCGATCGCCGAGGGCGTCGGCTACCTCCTTACACAGCTCGGCGTGACGATCAACTCGCAGTCGGCGGGCATTCTGACCGTTCTGGTCTTCGGCACAGGGACCGACTACGCGCTCCTGCTTGTCGCGCGCTACCGCGAGGAGCTCCGCCACCACGCGAGTCCCCGCGACGCCATGCGCGTCGCGCTACGCCGCGCCGGACCGGTGATCTTCGCCAGTGCGTCGACGGTGATCCTGGCGCTGCTTTGCGTGCTCGCCGCCGAGGTCAACAGCACGCGCGGCCTGGGGCCAATCTCGGCGATCGGTGTCGCGCTGGCGATGGTGTCCACGCTCACCCTGCTGCCGTCGCTGCTGTTGATCGTCGGCCGCCGCGCGTTCTGGCCCTTCGTCCCGCTGCACGGCTCGAGTGGCGCCGACGCCACCCACGGCCCGTGGCGGCGTGTCGCCGAGGTGGTCGGCCGGCGTCACCGTCTGATCGGCGCAGGGACAATCGCGCTCCTGGCGCTGCTGTGCATCGGCCTGACGAGCCTCGACACCAACCTCAGCGGCAACGATGCCTTCACGGGCGTGGTCGAGTCCGAGCAGGGGCAGACCCTGCTCGACCGCCGCTTCCCGCCCGGCGCCAGCTCGCCGCTGCAGATCGTCGTGCCCTCGGCGGCGCGCGTCGCCGCAGTCCGAACGGCCATCGCCGCGGCTCCGGGAGTCAGCCGGGCAGCGGGGGCTCTGAGCACGACGCTCGTGAGCCCGGTCACCGGCGTCGCCGTGTTCACCGCGGCGCTCAGTGTGGACCCGACGAGCCAGCGGGCTATGGCACTGATCGCTCCGATCCGCAGGCTGGCCAAGGCGGCCGGCGGAACCGGCACGCTGATCGGCGGCGCGACCGCCCAACAGCGCGACCTGCATGTCGCGGCGGCCCGCGACGACCGCGTGATCGTGCCGCTGATCCTGCTCGTCGTCATGCTCGTGCTCGGTCTGCTGCTGCGCTCGCTCGTCGCCCCGGTCCTGCTTGTCGCGACGGTGATCTTCTCCTACGCTGCTGCGCTCGGTGCCGGCGCGTTCGCCTTCAGCCACATCCTCGGCTACGCCGGCGAGGATCCGTCGCTGATCCTCTTCAGCTTCCTCTTCCTGGTCGCGCTCGGCTGCGACTACAACATCTTCCTGATGGCTCGCGCCCGAGAGGAGTCCGCGTCGGGCGACACCCGCGGCGGCATGCTGCGCGCGCTCTCGGTAACCGGAGCAGTGATCACCTCGGCCGGCATCGTGCTCGCCGGCACCTTCTCGGCGCTTGCCTCCCTCCCTCTCGTCGCCTTCGCCGAAGTCGGTTTGGTGATCGCCTTCGGCGTGCTGCTCGACACCTTCCTCGTGCGCACGGTGCTCGTGCCCGCCCTCGTGATGGACCTCGACAAGCGCGTGTGGTGGCCGTCGACGCTGTCGCGTCGGCGCGAGCGTTGACCGCGACCCGCGGGGCGCGCATTTCGGGACGATCAGCTTTCCCGCCGCTAAGATTCGTCTCGCACCGCGCGGGGCTATAGCTCAGCTGGGAGAGCGCTTGCATGGCATGCAAGAGGTCGTCGGTTCGAGCCCGACTAGCTCCACTGTAAATGGCCTGCAAAACGGCAGGTTGGACGGGCAGCCGCCGGGGTGTGGAAGCGGTCGGGCGTCTTTATCGAAGCGCTGGCCCCGGACGCGGAGCCATTCGGGCCTCCCCCACGCAGCGGATTCAGCCGGACTGCCGGATCTCCCGCCTGCTGTGCAACGGGTCTAAATTGGGACTTCGGGCCACGAAGATCGCGCGCGATCCAGCCTACCGATGATCTTTACAACCGACCCACGCTGCCCTTTGCGCGACCGGAGCCCTCGGTCAGCGCTCGCTTTGGCGCCGGTCGCAGTGCCTGGTCGCGCGGGAGCGACGCGCCCGCTCATCGTCCGCAGGGGTGAGCGGGCGGGCTCGTGCCTCGGAGTGTCTGTATCTCACGGTTCATCCGTGCGCTCGCAGTGCTTGGGCGTACCATTCCCATGCGTCTGACCTGCCCGCGTTCGCTGCGCGGCGAGCGTCGGGCCAGCCGTTGATGATGCCGACGAGGTCCCAGTAGCGGAACACGCGGCGGTCGGTGAACGCGTCGATCCGTTCGGCGAGCGCGATTCGGTCCCCGGCGTCCGGCATTGATGCCTCGACGCGCTCGATGACCGCGAGCGCCTCTTTGGAGGCAGGATCGATGCCCGCACGCACGGCAGCGCCCGCCTGCTCGCTGACCGCTTCAACCGGCAGATGGGCGCCTTCGGGTTCAGCCGCCTCGATCCGTCCCGGCCCGACCATGCGGCGGCTCGCCTCGATGTAGTGAGGGTCACGCAGCAGCTCGACGAGCTCAACCCAGGCCGCAACCTGCTCGGCGCTTGGATCATCAGGCAGATCTGGCGCTCCCAAACGCAGCCGGTCGGCCACCGGGTTTGGTTCACCGTCGAAGACGGCATCAAGGTAGTCGTCGAGAATGCGACGGCGCTCCTCGACGTTCAGTTTGGTCAGGGATGTCATCAGCTCCAGCTCCTTCGGTTCGGTGGATCGGGCGACCGCGCGCAGCACCGCCAGCTGCAGCCGCAGTGTGCGGATCTGAGCGTCGATCGCGCTCGCGTGTGCCGTGGCAACCTCAGCGAGCGAGACCTCCGCGGCAAGTACTCGTTTAACGTCCTGCAGTCCAACGCCGAGCTCGCGCAGCGTCCGCACAAGCCGCGCGCGCGCCACCGTGTCAGCAGCGAACAACCTGTACCCGGCTTCGCTGCGTCCCGCTTCCGGCAGCACCCCCGCGTCCGCATAGAAGCGCAGGGTCCGCACCGACAACCCGCTACGCGCTGCAAGCTCGCCGATCGTCATGCCACCCATCATCAGCCCTCCACCAAGTGGAAAGTCAAGCGCGATCGCTTCATCCTGGTTCTCGCGGTGGGGCTCGTTGTCGGCTCCGGTTCCCGAGCCGAAGGTCTCAGGTCGGCGAGTCGCCGGTCTTCCGCGCGAGCGATCGACGAAAGCCATCTGAACCCCTCTTCGAACCCCTCCGCCATGCCGCCGAAACCCGCCCACACATTGACGATCCAACGGACCGGCCGCTCGAACTCCAGGTCGTCAGACTGCTCCACACCGTCAGCTTGCCAACGGCTCCGCCTTGCTGTCGGTCATCGCGCTGAGCGGCACTCAAGCGCCGCGGGTGTGTGGGCCGTCAACGCCGCGCGCGAGCGAGATCGACCGAGGATGGCCATGGGATTTCCCGATCCCAGACTCAACCCGGGGAGTGCGCCGGGGCCGGTGGCTCGCGCGCAGCTTTCGGTGGCGAACCCGAGCGAGTAGCGTGCCGCGGATGATCAACGATGAAACTGGCGAGCCCGTGTGCGACCACTGTCAAGGCGCGCGAACCGTAGCCCCCGCAATAAGCGAGGGACAGGCGCGTACGATGGGTTGGCTCGTAGACGGGAAGGCAAACGTCCACATCTGCCCGCAATGCAAGCCCGGTAATTAACCAACGCGCTCTGGGTGCTGGTTCTAGCGATCTAGCGCGCGCCAGTATCTGAGCACGGTCCGGCGCGCCTGGGCCGTGCCACTGAACCCACGCGGCGCGGGCTCGCTGCTGCGTCTCTCGCGTACCGACGGGCGGAGGCAGGGCGGAGGGGAGCATCATGCGTGGCGTGCTGGCTCCTCTGCTCGTAGACGTGTTCCCCGATATCGGGAGCGTCATGGAGCGGCGACTGCCCAGCCGGGCCGTGATGACCTCGCCGACTCGATCAAGGGCCTTCGCATTCGCAGCGGAGTCGAGACGGTGTCCCACGGCGCGGGTATGTCACGTTCGAGCCGGTCGAGCCGCTTGAACGACCGCCGCCGGGTCCCGAATGGCTTGCCGACGACCGGTCGAAGTGGAGCGTCATGTACCACCCGGGTCGAGGTCGGCAATGGCTAGCCAAGGTGCCGCGCAAGCGCTGGACGATCATTGCGCAGGAGATCGACGCAAGGATCGTCGAACTTACGCTCTGACCCGGGAATGCTGTCGCTGGTCGCGCAACGCAACCGCGCATGGCGGTGACGCACGTCGGTACCGGTGAGTAGGCTTCGCTCAGAATGTTCAAGTGGCTCTCGCGGGGTGCACGTACTGAGAAGCCCGAGGCTTCGGCGTCGCGAGATCCCGTCGCTGACGCGGTGTTGAGCGTCGACGCGCTGGGGCGACTGCCAGAGGACCTCCTGGGGGGTGGTCAACCTCCGGAGCCTGCGCCCGAGTACATCCAGGATGCAGCTGAGCCCTCCGCGGCGGCCTGGCAGCACGAACGAGAGGCTCGCGCAGCACAGGACGAGGCGGAGTCCTAAGCCTCAGCGGGGAAGGCGCGGCGCTGTCGTTCGTCGCGCGCAGCGACAGCGCGCTGCCGCTGAGAAGGGGGCGTCAGCGGTTCGTTATTGCCCTGTTGGGCGATGCTTGAGACCATGGTTCTCGATCTGTTCCCGCGGAGGGCTGCGGACGCTTCGGTGGCCGCTGTGGTTGGACTCGACCGCGGTGGGAGAGAGGAGACGCGATGGTGGCTGAGGCGAAGCTGGCGCAGCAGGAGGGCGGACTGGCACCCGTGGACGAGGGCTGGTTTGTCGTGAACGTGAGCGAGGGGGCGTGGGTCACGAGCCCGGCGTTTGGTTCGGAGTGCGTGTTCGAGGTAGAGCGGGGAACATCGTTCAAAGACGTTGGCATGTCCGTCGCCGTTCTCACCCCGGGACGCCCAAACGGCCTGTACCACCGCGAGATAAACAACCAGGAGGACTTCCTGGTGCTGTCGGGCGAGTATCTGCTCCTGATCGAAGGTGAGGAGCGAGCGCTCAAGACTTGGGACTTCGTGCACTGCCCGCCCGGAACCGATCACATCTTCGTTGGCGCCGGTGACGGGCCATGCGTGCTCTTCATGGTTGGCGCCCGTAAGGAGCGCGCGACCGTTTATCCCCGCTCCGAGCTGGCCTTGCGTCACCGTGCCAGCGCTGAGGTCGAGACGCCCAGCTCAAGGGATGCCTATGCGCCGTACCCGCCGTGGCAGCCCGGGGGCGCGGAGATATGGAAGGACGTCCGGCGGACCTAAGACCGGACCGTCGGGAAGCCGTCGGGAGCAAGCTTCGCCGGGCCGTCACGGCATCTATCCAACAATGCGCCGCCACAGCGGTTGTCGCAACCGCGTGGACCCGGCCGGGGCGCCCGCTGTTGGAACTCGCGCGAAGTGAGCCGCCCTGGGTTTCGCGGAGACCGTGATCTGCCCCGGGATTTTTGGAGTCGGCATGCTGGAGTCCTCGGCAGAGAGGATCCATGTTCATGCCTCGCAGCAACCCTCCGGCCACGCTTTCGCACTACGAGCTGCGCACCTCCTCCCGTCGGCGACCTTGTCCGCGACCGCCATTCCGGGGGCGACGACCGGCAGGCTCCCGGATGCGGCGGCCGGCACTTACGGGAGCGGCTCATGGCATGCAAGACGTCGTCGGTCCGAGCCCGACTAGCTCCATCGCAACACGCCGTGTCTCACGACGCGTCCGTTGACCCGAACCGTCACGCGAAACGTCCCGCTCGTATCGCTGCTCGGATGAAAGCCGACCACCTCACCGCTGCGGTCCGCGCCGAAATCAACCGACAGGCCTGGGATCAGCCCGACGCGGCGCCAGCGTCCGCAGACGTTTGTGGCGCTAACGGCCAGTTCCCTATCCCCGCCGCTCACCGTAACCGAGGCTGGAACGGCTGCGATCAGGCTGCACCCTCCCGGGGCTGAGAAAACAACGCGCGCTCCGCCGTGCCCGCCGGGTGGCCTGTCATCGAACCTAGCGACCGGCAACGCCCCGGCAACCGGGGTGATTTCGGCTGAGATACTCATGGTGCACGCCGTGGTCGCGATCTCGAGAGACGACAGGCTGACCACGGTCGGGGCCGAGCCACGCGCAACGTGCGTCGGGAACGTCTTCGCGGTTGCCAGCTTGATGCTCGCGATGTCGCCCGCGCTGAACGTGTAGGTGCTGAATGCCCGTGGGCGTCCGGCCACATTCATCGCGAGAACGACGCTGGCCAGATCCACGCCGGCGATTCGATCACTGACGCCGACGCGTCCACGTTGTGCGTACGCGAGCTTCGCGGGCACCGTCAGCGACAGTGGTTGGGGTGTCCCGGACGGGCAGGGTTGCGGCGCGATTGTCACGACGACCGCACTGGACGCCGCCAGCGTCACGCTGGCACCATCGCTGCTCGCCGTTAGGTAGCCGCAGACGGCATACGTGCCCTCGGGTTCGGTGATGCTGGCACTAACGCTGAACGAGCCACCCGTGGCCGGCACGCTCTGCTCGGCGATGACACCGGTCCCGACATTCCCGACGCACAACGCAAACGCTTCCGCGTCTGGCTGGACGACCAGGGCCACCGCCTGCCCAGTGCAGCCCCCGGGCGAGTCGCAGTCGTCAGCGATGCCGGACACCTCCGCCTGAATCGTTGTTCCCGAAGCGGTCGCGGTGGCGGTCACCGAGTCCGACGCGTACGTGGGCGCCGCGAAGAGCAATGACCCCGCGAGAGCCGACAGCACGAGCGCGAGCAGTCGTCGCATGCCGTTCCTCGCGGTCTGATGGCGACCGGTGGCCACGGTGCCCACGTGCTGCATGCGTTGGATCATCATGCCCGGGACGGTAGCGACACGACGGCCCAAGCTGCAGCGTCTCTCGGTCGGTTCGTTTGGTTCATCGGGGCTGTGGTGTGGCTGGTAGGACCCGGACGACCGCGCCAGCCGAGGGAGCGGCGGCGCCTGCCAACTCGGTTCGGTGCACGCGTCGCTGATCGTCCCGGGAAGGACCCGTTTGGTAGGGTCGCCGCGTCGTCTGCGAGGCGTCGTCCCTCGACCAGCGAGGAGAGTCGGCACGAGAATGCAAAGTTTGGTGGTCATGCGGATTGCAAGGGCACGCTCGCCGCGCCGCACCGCCGAAGCGTTACGGCGCGTCGTACTGGTCGTCGTCCTCGGGGCCCTGGTACTCGCGTCGGCCTCTGTCGGCCTGGCTTCAGCGGCCCACACGAAGGGCTATCTGTATTGGACGAACTACGGTGTGAGTGGGTCCGGCGGCACGATCGGTCGCGCAGATCTCGCCGGCCATGGCATCAACGAGAACTTCATCAGTGGCGCTAACGGGCCGGTGGGCATCGCCGTGCATGGCGACTACATCTATTGGTCAAATCCCGGCATCGACGTCAACAGCCCCGGCACGACGATAGGACGAGCCAAGCTCAACGGCACGGATGTCAACCAGAACTTCATCACCGGCCTCAATAGCCCCCACAGCCTCGCGATCAGCCGCGGCTACATCTACTGGGACAGCCGCTACGGCAACACGATCGGGCGAGCCGGCCTCAACGGTAGCGCTGTCAACCAGAACTTCATCACCGGCGCGAGCGGGCCGTGGGGCATCGCGATCGCCGGCCAGTACATCTACTGGACCAACTACGGCGCCGGTGGCGGCAGCAGCGGCACGACGATAGGACGAGCCAATCTCGACGGGACGGCTGTCAACCAGAACTTCATCACGGGCGCGAGCGCACCAGCCGGCATCGCTGTTCATAAGGGCTACATCTACTGGGCAGACAACGGAAGCGGCCAGACAGGCACGACGATCGGACGGGCAAACGTCGACGGGACCGCCGCCAACGAGAGCTTCATCACCGGCGCCCACGCTCCCGCGGGCATCACGGTCAATGGCGGATATCTCTACTGGTCCAACTTCGGCAGCGCACACGGAATCAACGGCACCACAATCGGACGAGCCCGCCTCAGCGGCGTCGGCGTGACGCAGCACTTCATCAGCGGCGCGAAAAGCCCAGCGGGAGTCACCGCCTCAGCCGCTTAGCCCCGGGGCGAATAGCTTCGAGCGCTCATCTGCGGTGCGGCCGGGAACCAGATGGTCGCGCCGCAACTCTGCCATCACGGGATGCAGTGCTGCCGATGCCCGACAGCGGAAATCTACGGATGCCAGCTCCCCGGGTTGCGATCACGATTGGGAGGACAACCAGCGCGCGCACGGAGGTAGCCTCGCAATGCCCGTTCTCCCGAAGACCCCGATCGACCTCGGACTCGCGCCAGTGGCCGTGGGTCTCGACACTAACCTCGGAATCTTTCGCGACTCCTCAGCCGCCGAAATCGCCTTCCACCTCGAACTTGAGCTCGATCGGCCCGAGCGCTCAGCCACCGCGCAAGAGCGCAGCGAGCGCGTGGCCGCCGTCGCCATGCGCAATGTCGAGCTCCACGGCTGGAGTGCTGCTGTGACTGAAGATCACTGCCGGCTGCGGTTGACCGGCGGGTCGGTCAGGCTGGACCTCGGCCTGAGCGCCAACATCATGCGCTACATCGAGGATGGCAAGCATTCGTAGCGACGACTAGGGGGGCCACAGCCCTCGCGTTGCGCCGTTTTGCGTCGTTTCCATCGAGACGCTCCCTGTGGCGAGGGTGCTCGATCAGACGGCGCTCTCCGCGAGGTCCTTGGTCCGAGATGGCTCACGTCCGCGTGCGCAGAGTCGTGGCGGTTCCCATCACGAATGCGAGGGCGCCTACGACGGTGAAGGCGAGTAGTACGTTGGCCGCGATGATGAGCGTGAGGGTCATGGCTGACTTCCTTTCAATGAATTGGGAAAATCAGTGTCGCGCGCCGCGGTGAGGCCCACGTGAGGCAAGCCTGAGCGGCGGCTGAGAGTCAGCGCCGCGCATCTCGGTGACTTCCGGCGTCGGTCCTCCGCCGACGATACGGGTGCAGGCGTGCCGCTGTCGGCGCGCTCAGCGCCCGCCCGAGCCCTCGCGGGATCAGACCGCAGCGACCGCCGAAGCGCTCGACGCCGCCGGGTTGACCCCGGCGCGCACCACGGGCGCGACCTCCGTGCCGAACAGCTCCATCGAGCGCAGCAGATCGGCGTGAGCGACCGCGCCCACACTCATTTGAGCGACGTAGCGCTGGTGGCCGAACAACTCGTGCTCAGCCAGGATCTTCTCCGCGACCTGCTGGGGCGATCCGACCGCGAGCGCGCCGTCGGGCGATCGCAGCGCCTCGTACTCGCGCCGGCCGGATGGCGGCCAGCCACGCTCACGCCCAATGCGGTTCATCGTCGCGAGATACGACGCCGCGAAGGCGTGGTCGGCCGCCGCCGATGTCTGGCCGACGAAGGCGTGGGTGTTGATCGCAACTTTCGCATCGGCCAAATCGTGCCCAGCGGCAGCGAAGGCCTCCCGGTACAGCGCGACGAGCGGCGCAAAGCGCTCGTACGGGCCGCCGATGATGGCGATCGTCAGCGGCAGGCCCAGCGTGCCGGCGCGCACAACAGACTGCGGCGATCCGCCAACCGCGACCCAGATGGGCAGCGAAGCCTGGACCGGTCGCGGCCACACGCCAGCGTCAACCAGCGCGGCACGATGGCGGCCAGACCAGGTGACCCGCTCGCTGTCGCGGATCTTCAGCAGTAGATCGAGCTTCTCCGCGTAGAGCTCGTCGTAGTCGTCGAGGTCATAGCCGAACAGCGGGAAGGATTCGACGAAGGAACCGCGCCCCGCCATGATCTCCGCGCGGCCGCCGGAAAGCAGGTCGACGTGCGCGAACTGCTGAAACACGCGCACGGGGTCGTCGGAGCTGAGCACGGTGACGGCGCTGGAGAGCCGGATGCGCTCGGTCCGCACGGCGGCTGCGGCGAGCACCGTGGCCGGCGACGAGACCAGAAAGTCCGGACGGTGATGCTCGCCGATCGCGAAGACGTCAAGGCCGAGCTGGTCCGCGAGCTCGACCTCCTCCATCAGCTCGCGCATCCGCTGCCGCGGGCTGACGCCCGAGGCGAGGTCTGCGAATGTGGCGACCCCCAGTTCCATCGCTTCAGCCTAGCAAAGTACTTGCGTGCGCAAGTACCTCTCGACGGACCGTCTCGACGGACCGCGCAAACGCAGCCGAGATGCCCGCGCGCATGCTCCGCCGAGGGGCCTGCGGTCCGCACACCCTGTCGCTCGCAACCGCGTCCGCCAGCCCGCTTACCGACATCGACAGTGGCTACACTCGGCGATCGCCGAGCGATCGATTTCAGGGGGTCACATAATGAGTCGCGGCACCGGTTCCGTATTCCTCGCCGTAGCCGCGAGCGCCCTCATCGCGGGCTGCGGTGGAGGCGGGAGCAGCAGCACGCCGACCAACACGAGCGCCAGCCGAAGCAGCAGCACGAGCGCCACGACGACGAAGGCAGCAACCACCTCCGCCAGTATCTCCAACGCGACAGGCGCACTACCCCCGGCAGGCAGCGCCGGCTCGGCCGTGGCCGCTTACTGCAAGAGCGCACTCGCGGCCGCCGAGACGCATCTCACCGCAAGCCAGACCGCGCAGTTCAAGTCCTACTGCGCGTCGTTCGCGAACGACAACCCGGCACAGATCAAGGCGTCGGAAAAGACGCTCTGCAACCAGATCATCAAAGACACCGTGCCGGCTGCCGACCGGACGCTCGCAGGCGCCGTCTGCGCCAAGCTCTAGACAGCATCGGCCGCTCGCATGGGAAGCGCCGCCAGGCGGCGCGTGCACGATGTATCGCACGCCACGGCTGACGCGTCCTGCCGTCGCGTTTGACGTGAGCCGACCAGGCCGCTCCTGCCGGCGTAGGCTCCAGGCGTGCCGATGCCGTGGTCTCGCAAGCTCCGCGTCGCAAAGAGCCCGCCCGTTTCGGTCGCGGACCCGCGCTTCGAGGACTGGGAGACGGTCAGCACGTTCGAGGACCAGACCACCGCGCTCGCCTGGCGCGACGAGCTGCGCAACATGGGCATCGAGGCGAACTGCACTGCCGATCAGCCGCTCGACCGCTTCGGCCACGGCGACATCTACCTCGTCGTGCCGCCGGAGCAGTGGTCGCGGGCCAACGAGATCATCGACAATCTCGACATCTAGATGCGCCTGCGAGCGCGCCGAGACCGCACCGGACCTGATCGCCGATACGGTGATACCTGTTTTGGCGTCAAGCTGGCGAATCGCCGCGCACCGGCTGGAGTGGATCGCGACACACCAGCCTCCGGACACGCACGACTGCGCCGGCGCGGCCGGGCTCTTTCTCTGGGCCGCCGCGACTAGGTGGTCGGCGCCGTCGCCGGATTCACTGGCGGCTGGGTAGTACCAGACGGCGCGGCGACGCCCGCCGGCGCCGAGCCAGTCGGTTGAGTGACCGCCGGCTGCGTCGAGGATTCCCGAGCCGCCGCGGCAGCCGCACGCGCCTTGCGCTCGATCCGCGCCATTCTCAGCTGCGTGCGATTGGCGGCGATCCATTCGCGATCCTTGTGCAGCGTCCAACGCCATCCGTACACCGCCTGGTCGCAGAGCGGATCGTCGCGACGGGCCCATGAGCTGCTCATCATCGGGATTGACTCGGTGTCCGGGAGCCCGAGCGTGTGTCCGTATTCGTGAGCGATCAGGACGCAGAACATCTCGCTCGTGCCGGAGTCACCCGACGCGCCAAGCGCCCATGCGACCGGCGCGATGTTGATCGCACACGACCCAAGCGCGGTCTCGGCCCACACATCTGCCGCCGGGACGAGGGCTCCGCCGTCGCCGGTGCCGTCCTGCATCGCCGTCACGAACACCTGATTGGAGACACACGGCGACACGAGCGTCGGCTGCTCCACCGTCCAGAAAGCGGCGGCGAGCGCGAGGTCGCGCTGCACGCGCGCGACCGAGGTCACATCCGACGCGCTTGCGCTTGCGGGAACCGCCAATCCCACCAGTAGCGCCACGAGGAGGGTCGCGCGCGTCATTGGGCCTTTCTTCGGATCGCTTGGGTTCGCTCTGCCTACTTCTGTTCTTTTCGTCCTCCAGACGGTTCGGCTTTAGGTGCGCCACCTCGCCGCGACGCTGATCCGCAGCCAATGTCGCCGGCGGCAAGCACACCTCGCCCGTCGCGACGATGCCGTGAAGAAACGCAGCACGGCGCCTTGGCCCGCTCACCCGCCTCATCAATTCGCGCGCCAACCGCGAAAAGGCGCTCAGTCAGCGAGCGGCGTCCGCTGCCAGCCGGGCGCTCACGAGTGATGCTTCGTAGGGCACCTCGAGGGAGCCGCCGAGACGGTCGATGGCCTCGCCAACCGCCGCCAGGAGGCGTTTGCGCCGTTCCGGCTCAAGCGCCTGGTGATCGCTGTGTGTGCTGATGAAGTCGAGCCATTCGGCCGTCCGATACGCCTGGCACCAGGAGAAGGTGCTCACCTCGGCGCGGCCGAACACACCCGAGGCGTCCATGTCGCTCAGCGTCTGGCCCACCCTGCCCCCGGCGTTGCCGAGCACCACCGAGTAGTTCTCAAGCGCAGGTTCGAGCCGCGCATAGATCGGTGCCAGTAGCGCGCGGACGTCAGCAGGCGGGTCTCCGATGTTCCAGAACACGCCGATCCGGCCCTGTTCGACGAGGGCGGCCGCAGCTTTCGCCGCCCCAAGCCGCGGATCGATCCAATGCCAAGCCTGGGCGCAGATCACGAGGTCAAAGCGCCGCTCTGCCGGCTCCCACATCTCAAACCGCGAGACCTCCACCTCGAGGCCGCTCTCCCGGGCTATCTGAGCCATGCGCGGGTCGACCTCGACACCGAGCACCTCGCAGCCGCGCTCCAGAAACAGCGATCCCGCCTTGCCCGTCCCGCAGCCGACGTCGAGCACGCGCCGCGGGTCCCCCCGCAACAACTCGTCGACGAGCGCCGGCGGGTACGACGGCCGCGCGCGCTCGTAGAGCTCCGCCACCTCACCGAATGACTCGGCGCGCCCGCGCTGCCAGAACATCCCGCCGGCGCTCACGCCGGGCGCCAGATGAACATCGATGCGCGCACGCTCCCGCTCGCGCCGAGAGACTCGACGGCCTGCGCCACACCCGGATAGTCCGGGTGCCCGTAGTCGTCGAAGACGACCAGCGCACCCGGAGCGAGCGCCGGCCGCCAGACGCGCACCTGTGCGAGCGTCGGCTCGCATTCGTGCGAGCTGTCGATGAAGAGCAGCTCGACGCCGCGAGCATCTCCAGTTCCGTCCTCGCCCGCCGCCGTCACGAACGTCACCCGCGCTCGCACGGAGAGAGCCACAAGCTCCAGATACGGCTCGCGATCGCGCGCGACCGGGTCGTAGCTGACGACCGTGCGCGCCGGGTCCCGTAGCGCCAACGCAATCGCCGTCCAGCCGGTGCCGGTCCCGAGCTCGACGACGGTGGTGCATCCGGCGGCTGCATCGAGCAGCGCCGCTAGTTTCTGAGGCCGAAGCGCCGAGCTGAGCGAGAACGCATCGCCGGTGCTGCGCGCGCGGCGCCGCGCGCGCAGCGTGAACCGCGCGATGGGCAACGGCAGGTGCCGAACCGCGGAAACCGCGAACCGCAGTTCCGAGTTTCGAACTGCCACGTCAGACGGCGACCGGCCGACCGGGTCGCTCGGCGCCGGATTGCCGCGAAACCATCGGGGTATTCAAGCACCCCCGGGCGAGACTTTCGCCGCGAGAGGGGGGCGGCAGCGGCCGCCGGGCGTCAATCGCGCTCGAGCAGCAGTGCCAGCGTCGGGCAGGCGTCGGCGGCACGCCTTGCGTGAGCCTCGAGGCCCGGCGGGATCGAGCCACGGCCGACGATCGGATAGCCCCAGTCGTCAAGCTCGATCAACTCGGGCAGGATCTCGGCGCACAGGCCGTGGCCGACACAGCCAACCGGGTTGACTCGGATTCGTCTCATCTGGGCACAGGATCCGGTTGCGGGAAGGTCAGTACGGGTGCGGCGGCGCAGCCGTCGCACGGGCCGTGGCGGGCGTGATCAGCGAACTGCGACTTGAATGTGCGCAGCGCCGTCGAGACGAAATGGGCGAGCCCGTTCGGGTGATGGCAGGCGCCGCGGCCGGGGAGCTCCGCGACCCAGCGCTCAAGGTCGCCGAACGCGGTCGCCGAGCCCTTGCCTTCAGCGATCCCGTGAAGCGTTCGGGCGATCGCCGCCGTTCCATGGACACACGGCCCGCACTGACCGGCGGTCTCCGTGGCAAGGTAAATCGCGACGCGAACCGTCTCTGCCACCGGGCACGAGCGAGCCGGTAGTGCGACGATCGCACCACAGCCGAGCGCGGCGCCGTGGCGGCCGAGCGCCTCGTTCGAGAGCTCGAGCGCACCAGCTCCCAACGCAGGGAGCCACGAACCGAAGTAGCCTCCCACGAGCACGCCGGCCAGCTCGCCGCTGAGCCCCCCGGCGGCCGCGAACAGCGCTCCCAGCGCGGTTCCGCATTCGATCTCATACACGCCCGGCTGCTCAACCGCGCCCGCCAGTGTGACAAGTCTCGATCCGGTCTCCGCATCGGTTCCAAGCTCGCGAAACCATGCTGCGCCGTAACGTGCGATCAGAGCAAGGTTCGCGAGCGTCTCGACGTTTGAAATCAGCGTCGGCCGGCGGCCCACGCCCCGATCGGTCGGCCGCGGCGGCACGAAGGTTGGCTTCGGCGGCCCGCCGTTGATCTGCGAGACGAGCGCCGTCTCCTGGCCGCTGAGGAACCGCTCCTGCGCGGCGAACAGCGAGAACCGCGTCGAGTCGACACGTTCGGCGCGCCGCTCGCTCAAGGCGATCTCCAGGCTCTCGCGCGCCGCGCCATTGGGCGCCTCGAAGGCGACGATCGCCTCGGCGGCGCCGACCGCGCGCGCGGCGAGTTCGACGCCGTCAAGCACCAGATGCGGAAGCTCGCTTAGCAGCAGCGCATCCTTGGCACTGATCGGCTCGCTCTCGCAGCCGTTTGCCACCACGATCGCCGGACCGCGGGCCCCGCGCACCGCGCGAAGCTTCGTGGCCGTCGGGAACGCGGCGCCGCCACGCCCGCGCAGACCGGAGCGATCGACCTGGTCGAGGAGGGATCCGGCATCGAGCTGGGTGGATGACGGCAGCACACCGTGGCTGTCGAGGTGTCTACCGAGGTCGACCATCTCCCCGCCCGCGAGCGCGCTCAGGAGGCGCGGCAGCCCAACCTGGGTCACGAGCGTCGCCATCAGACCGGGACCACCTGAACACTGCCGCTGGCCGAGCCTGAGGCTGCGTCGACCCGAAGGGCGAGCCCTACCGTCAGCGCGCGGCCGTCCGCTGTGGCAACCCGCGCCGCGATGCGGGTGCCGTCCAGCGATGTGACCGCTCCCCGGAAGAGCATCGGACTCGAGGACGTGCCGACCGACACCGAGCTCGCCGTCATCGCCACCCCGCCGCCGGGCACTGCGTTGCCGTCGATTCGCACGTGTACGGTGCCGAGCGCCGCGTTCGCGACGGCCAGTGACAGGTCTAACTCAACCCCGCCGCTCGAGGTCTGATGCTCGCTCACACTGCCGTTGACGCGCGCGGAGAACGCCGCGATCTGGACCCGCGCGGCGCCCGCCGCGGCCTGCGGGGTCCCGGCGGCAGCGGTCGAGGCCAGCGTGCCTGAGCGGCTGGCCCAGTTGGACGCCAGCGGGCCGCTCGGGAGCCATACCACGAGCGCCACCGGCAGGGCGATCGACGCGGCCACCGCGCTGGCACTCAGACCGCGACGCGCCGGCCAGCCAAAACCCGCCCGGGCCCAGACCGCGACGACAACGGAAACCATGCAGCCGCCGAGCAGCGCCTGCATCCAGAGCTGCTTGATGTCGCTGCCCGTACCGACAGCGTGCAACAAGGCGATCGGCCAGCAGGCATAGGCGAACCAGTGGGTCGCGCGCCACGCGCGGTGGCCGAGGCGGCGGCGGATCATGCTCGTCAGTGCGATGGCGATCAACAGGTCCGACGCGAACGCTCCCAGCCCGAGCCAGACCGGCCGGTAGCTCGAGATGAACGGGACGACCGCGTCGAGCAAGTGAATCGACGCGAACGGGTCGAGCAGCGTCGTGCAGATGTGCACCGCGAGAACCGCGATCGCGAGCAGCGAGACATTGCGGTGCAACCCCTCGACCACGAATCTCGGCCAGCGGATGCTCTGCAGACGCCCCACGTTCGCCACCCCGAGTGCGACGCTGGCGGTCAGCAGCACAAGCGTGACCGCGCCGGTAGCGCGCGTGAGATACCACAGGGCGCCCGGCCCGGCGCTCGCCAACACCATCACGATCCCCCCGACACGGCAACCGGCGGAGCAGGCGTTTGAACCGGTGCCTGGCTCGGCTGCGCAAGGCCGGGCGAGGAGCCGGCGGCCGGAGTCGTCTGGGTCTGGCTTTGCGTGGCCGCGGCCGGCGACGTCTGTACCGCTGTCTGCGTTTGCGTCGTTTGCGTCGATGGGCTCCCCGAGGAGGGGGCGGATGCGGGGTCTGAGGCCGAGCGGCGCGCTGACGATCCAGGGCGCGAGGTGTTGCGCGCGGCAGCGGTGACTGGTGCCGCCGGGGCGCTGAGCTGTCGCTGTGTCGTCCGGCTCACCAGCGTGTGACCGTGAAAACTGTTGGCAGCGAGCACCGCCAGCGCGCCGGACAACGCGACCACGGCCGCGATGATCCCGCGCGTCACCGCCGAGATTCGCCGCAGTCCGGCATCCCGAGCTCGGATCGCACGGCGCGTCGCAAGCTCCGCCGGGGTCCGTTCGCGTCCGCCAGGCTGGCGCCGGCTCACCGGCGCCGTCCTCGGGCGTGCACGGCAGCGTGGAGACAGGTCAATCGCATCGCGTTCGATTGTCTGCGCGCACACCCAAATCCTGCTAAGCCGGACGTGAGAAGCCGCTCATATGCAGGGCGGCTTGATGAGAGAGTGCTCATGCGCCGTGCGCGACGCGACAGCGCAAGCCCCCGTGGCGTATACGCGGCGACTGCGCCTAGGAGGGCTGTGGTACTGCGCCCATGCGCCGAACTGCGACGGCACGCGCAACACGCGGCCGCCGACCAGCGCGCAGCCAGCGCTCGCCCGCCGCGGCCCGGACGTGCGCCGGGCCGCGCGTCGGGCGGCTCGGCGAACCCGGGCTACCCGGCGGCTCCCCACGCCGCGGGCTCCGGGCGGCCCGAGAGCCAGTCGGGCGGGCGTGTCCGCGCGGCCGCCAGGTCGAGCGCGGCTTCCATCAGCCTGCCCGACGAGAGCACGTGTTCGCGGGCGAGCGTCCGGGCGCCTTCGGCGCTGCCTGCGCCGAGCGCCTCGCGAATAGCGCGGTGCTGCAGGTCGTTGCGCGCGAACAGCTCATCGAGCTCGCCGCGAGCACTCCAGACGTGCTCGCCGATGAAGCTGCGTCGCGCGCTCTTGGCGAGTTGCTCCACTCGCGGCATCGCGGCGACTTCGTAGATCACATCGTGGAACGCGTGGTTGGCGGCCATCCAGACAACGACCAGGGACGAATTCCGCAGGTCGCCGCTGCGCATCTGTGAGCGCAACTCGAGCGTCAGTTCGGCGAACCGCGTTTCCGCGGCGTCCAGCCGCGCGAGATCATCCGGCGTCATCCGCGGCGCCGCGTGCGCCGTCGCGAGGCCCTCCAGCTCGGCGCGGATGAGGAAGGCCTCCCGCAGCTCGGCGGAGGAAATCGAGCGCACCCGCGCGCCCCGATTCGGCAGCGCGGTGACCAGACCGAGCGCCTCGAGACGCTGGAGCGCCTCGCGAACGGGCGTGCGGCTGACGCCGAACCGCTCGCACACGTGCTCCTGACGCAGCACCTGGCCGGGCGGGATGGCGCCGGAGACGATCTCATCCTCGAGCGTCTGGGCGACCTCGTCAGCCTTCGTCGAAAGGACCGGCACGCGACAAACATAGCACCCGTCCGTTCCCTCGCTGGGATCCAATTTTGCAAATGTTTTGGCCAACGCCTTGAGGCCGCGCCCCGATCTCAGCGGGTTGACACGCGCCCTATCCATCTTCTAGGATCCAAACTCGCCATTTCTGGATCCAAAAGGAGAATAAGGACATGACCCCCGACCCCACCATCCAGCGCCCCTACTCGGACGAGGACGTCGAGCGTCTGCGCGGCTCGGTGAGTGTCGAGCACACGCTGGCCAGACGTGGAGCCGAGGGGCTGCGTGCACAACTCGCCGAGGAGCCATGGGTGGCTGCGCTGGGAGCGCTCACCGGTGGGCAGGCGGTGCAGATGGTCAAGGCCGGCCTGAAGGCGATCTACCTGTCGGGCTGGCAGGTCGCCGCCGATGCCAATCTCGCGGGCCAGACCTACCCCGACCAGAGCCTCTACCCCGCGACGAGCGCACCGGCGCTGGTCAAGCGGCTCAACAACGCACTTCTGCGCGCCGATCAGATCGCCCACGGCGAGGGCGATGACTCGATCGACTGGCTCGCCCCGATCATCGCCGACGCCGAGGCCGGGTTCGGCGGGCCGCTGAACGCGTTCGAGTTGATGAAGTCGTTCATCGAGGCGGGGGCCGCCGCCGTCCACTTCGAGGACCAGCTGTCCTCTGAGAAGAAATGCGGCCACCTCGGCGGCAAGGTGCTCGTGCCGACCTCGCAGTTCGTGCGCACGCTCGTCGCCGCGCGCCTCGCGGCCGACGTTCTGGACGTGCCGACGCTGCTGATCGCTCGCACCGACGCGCTGTCGGCGACGCTGCTGACCAGCGACATCGACGAGACCGACCGGGCGTTCACGACCGGTGAGCGCACTCCCGAGGGCTACTTCCGCGTGCGTGAGGGGATCGAGGCGGCAATTGCGCGCGGCCTTGCCTACGCGCCCTACGCCGACCTGCTCTGGTTCGAGACCTCCACCCCGGACCTCGAGCAGGCGACGGCGTTCGCCACCGAGATCCACGAACAGTTCCCCGGCAAGCTGCTCGCCTACAACTGCTCGCCGTCGTTCAACTGGAGCCGGCACCTCACAGAAGCCCAGATCGCCAGCTTCCAGAGCGACCTCGCGAAGCTCGGCTACCGCTTCCAATTCGTCACGCTCGCCGGGTTCCACGCGCTCAACGCCTCGATGTTCGAGCTCGCGCGCGGCTACGCGACCCGCGGGATGAGCGCCTACGTCGAACTGCAGGAGAGCGAGTTCGCGCTCGAGCGCGACGGCTACACCGCCACGCGCCACCAGCGCGAGGTCGGCTCCGGCTACTTCGACCAGGTGCTGGAGACGATCACCGGCGGGACGGCCTCCACGATGGCGCTGCGCGGATCAACCGAAGAGGCGCAGTTCGAAGTGCAGGGGGCGAACGCGTGACGAGCCTCACCGCCCGGGCCGCTCGCAGCCGGTAGAGCTCCCGCCCGCGGGGCGCCCGCCGAGCCAAGGCGCGCGCGCAGAGGCGGCCGCGCGGGTCGTGAGCGCATCGGCCAGAATGCCCTGATGAGCACAGCCGGCCCCGACGCACGCAGCCGCTGATGGGGCCGCGCGATGTTCGCCTTCCACCGCAGCTGGCCCGCCGGTTGGCAAGCCGGGCCGCGGCGCTCGCCCCGCTTGGCTCGCTCGCGACGGAGGCGCTGACGCCGGCGCCGGCGGAGCTTGCGGCAC
>JBEKSK010000008.1:0-20860 GCA_049517155.1 Solirubrobacteraceae bacterium | reverse complement strand
GCCCTGCGGCACGGGGGAGCGACCGTGCCCGCGATGGTCGAAACGGATCACGCGGCGGCGGCGCTCGAGCGCCGGCAACGCAGGTGTCCACATGTCCGCCGTCGTTCCCAGCGAGCTTCCGAGCAGAAGCACAGGACCGTCGAGCGGACCGCTCTGTTCGTAATGCAGCTCCGCAGCGCTCACTCGGCGCTCACCGCCAGCGCGCGATCGATCAGCGCGTCGACCGCGTCGAGGTCGCCCTCGAGCCCAGCCGCGTTCTCGCGCATCCGCTCCACGTCGACCTCGAGGTTGGCGAGCAGGTCGGCCGACCAGGCCGCCGCCGAGCCAACGAGCGCCAGCAGGTCGCTGAGCGTCCCCCACTCCGCCTGCCAGGCGCCGGCAGCGCGCTCGTGCTCCTGGCGCATCGCTGCGAGCATCGTCGCCACGAGCCCGGGAACGCGAGCGGTGCAGGCGATCACGCTGACAGAGGCGACCGGGTTGCGCTTGTGCGCCATCGCCGAAGAGCCGCCACGTCCCGGCCCGCCGCCCTCGCGGACCTCCCCGACCTCGGTCTGTGAGAACAGCACGACGTCGGCTGCGATCTTGGCGAACACGCCCGCGAGCACACCCAGCGCGCCGGCCAGCTGCGCGGGTCGCACCCGGATCGCCCCCCACGCCAGGGCGGGCTCGGCGAGGGCGAGCTCCGCCGCGACGCGAGCCCCGATCTGAGGCGCCCGCGTGCCGACCGGCCCGCCCATCTGCACGGCCAGGCGCTCGTGGGCAACCTCGCGCAGGCCTGCGCAAGCCTCCGCCAGCCCCGCGTACCAGCCGGCCGCGCGCAGTCCAAAGGTGCTGGCGTGGGCCTGCTGAAGCAATGTGCGGCCCGCCATCCGGGTTGCCCTGTGAGTCTGCGCGAGCGCCGCCGCCGCCGACGCGGCGACGGCGGTGTCCGCCAGCAGCGGCTCGAGCGCCCGCCGCGCGACGAGCATCGCGGCGGTGTCGATGATGTCCTGGCTGGTCGCCCCGAGGTGCACCTGCGGTGCGATCTGCTCACCGACCGCGTCCCGCAGCGCGGCGACGATCGCGATCACCGGCGTCGCGGACTCTGCGGTGGCGGCCGCGATCGCGGAGAGGTCGAAGCGCTCGACGCGGCATGCGTGTGCGATCGCGGTCGCCGACGCGGCATCGATCAGGCCCTCGGCGGCGCAGGCCTTTGCGAGCGCCTTCTCGACATCGAGCATTGCCGCGAGCCAGGCGCGGCCGTCGACCTCTGCCGCCACCGCCCCGCGCGCGTAGAGCGCGTCGAACAGGCCGTCGGAGCTCATCCGCGCACTCGGCTCGCAGCGGCCGGCCAACGCGGCGCCTCAGAGCGCAAAGAACACCGTCTCGCCGGGGCCCTGAAGATGGATGTCGATCTCGTACCCGCCCTGCACCGGTTGCGCAAGCAGCGTCTCGCGGCGACCCGGCGGGACCGTCGCGAGCACCGGGTCGGCGCAGTTGGCCGCAACTTCGTCGGCGAAATAAAAGCGCGTGACGCAGCGGTGGAGCAGTCCGCGCGCGAACAGCGATACATCGATGTGGGGCGCGGCGACCGCGCCGCTCGCCAGCCTCAGCGCCCCCGGCTTGACGGTCAGCAGCTCAAAGCTGCCGTCGCCGACCTCGTGGCCGACCCGCGCAAACCCGCGGAACCCGGCGAGCTCCGAGGCCCCGCCGTAGCCCCACAGATCCGCGAAGCGCCCGGCGGGGTCGGCCTGCCAGGTCTCGAGCAGGTAGTCGGGAATCGGCTCGCCGGCGCCGTCGTAGACCACGCCGCGCAGCGTGATCGCCCCAGTGGTTCCCGGCGCGACCGCCTGCGGGCCGTCGGGCCACGGCAGCCCGATCGCGAAGTACGGCCCGACGGTCTGAGCGGCGCTCGCGAAGATCACAGCGCCTGCTCGAACGGTGTCGGGCCGGGGCCCCGCAGGAAGATGTCGAACTCGTAGGCGAGCGCCCAGTTGGGCTCTGTGTCCTCGATCGAGAAGCGCGAGACGAGGCGGTTGCGCGCCGCCTCCTCAGGGATCGAGTTGAAGATCGGGTCATAGCCCAACAGCGGGTCGCCGGGGAAGTACATCTGGGTCACGAGGCGCTGGGCGAAAGCTCGCCCGAGCAGCGAGAAATGGATGTGCGCGGGGCGCCACGCGTTGTAGTGGTTGCCCCACGGGTAGGGGCCCGGCTTGACGGTGAGGAAGCGGTAGCGGCCGTCGTCGTCGGTGATCGCGCGGCCCGCGCCGCTGAAGTTCGGGTCAAGCGGGGCCGGGAAGCGGTCCAGGCGATGGCGGTAGCGCCCGCATGCGTTGGCCTGCCAGATCTCCACCAGCGTGTTGCGCAGCGGCTTGCCCTCGGTGTCGAGGACGCGGCCGAACACGATTGCCCGCTCGCCGATCGGCTCGCCCTCGTGCTGGCGCGTGAGATCGTTGTCGAGTTCGCCCACCGGCGCGAGCGAGCCCAGCGCCGGCCCGGTCAGCTCGGTGATGTTCTGGGGCAGATAGATCAGCGGCTGTTTGGGGTGGCGCAGCGCGGTGGACTTGTAATCCGGGAAGTCGAGCGGCGGATGCACGCCCGGGTCGCGCGCGTAGGAGGTCGGCGTGTCGCCGGCCGGGTGCGAGATGGCTTGCGACGGCAGGCCCGAATCAGTCAACGCTCATCCCTCCAGGATCATGGCGAGGCCCTGGCCCACGCCGATGCAGATCGCCGCCAAACCGTAGCCCCCTCCGCGCGAATGCAGTTCGTGCGCAAGGCGCCCAAGGATCCTCGTGCCCGATGCGCCCAGCGGATGGCCGATCGCGATCGCGCCGCCGCGCATGTTGACGAGCTCCGGGTCCAACTGCGGCCAAAGACTCAGGCAGGCCAGTGACTGTGAGGCGAATGCCTCGTTGAGCTCGACGACGGCGATCTCGTCCCAGCCGATGCCCGCGCGCGACATCGCCGCCTTCGCCGCCGGCACCGGCGCGATCCCGAACACGTCGGGATCGACGCCCGCCGCCCCCATCGAGACGATCCGCGCAAGCGGCTCGCGGCCGAGCAGCTCACCGGCCCGGCGGTCGCCGATCAGCGTCATGCTCGCCCCGTCGTTGAGCGGCGAGGAGTTGCCGGCCGTGACAGTGCCGCCGTCGAGGAAGGCAGGCGCCAGCTTCGCCAGCGCCTCGAGTGTCGTGTCCGTGCGAATTCCCTCGTCACGCGCCAACTCGACGCCGGGCACCGCCACGACCTCGCCCATAACGCCCTCGTCCCAGGCCTTCGCCGCGAGCCGATGGCTGCGCAGCGCAAAGGCGTCCTGTGCCTCTCGCGAGATGTTGTGGATCTCAGCCAGCCGCTCGGCGCTGGCCCCCAGCGAGATCGTCCACTGCTCGGGCATGCGCGGGTTGACCAGCCGCCAGCCGAGCGTCGTCGAATGCAGCGTCTCGGAGGCGACGGGATAGGCCCGCGCCGGCTTGGACAGCACCCACGGAGCACGGCTCATCGACTCCACTCCACCGGCTACGACGAGCGACGCATCGCCGCAGCGAACCGCGCGGGTCGCCTGGATGGCCGCCTCGAGACTCGATCCACATAGGCGATTGACGCTGACACCGGTGACGCTCGTCGGCAGACCCGCCAGCAGCACCGCCATGCGCGCGACATCGCGGTTGTCCTCGCCGGCGCCGTTGGCGTCGCCGAGGATGACATCGTCGATCGCCGCAGGATCGCTGACCCCCGCCCGCTCGAGCAGCGCGCTCAGCGCGTGAGCGGCAAGATCGTCCGGCCGCACGCCTGCCAGGGCGCCGCCGAGGCGGCCGAACGGCGTGCGCACAGCCTCGTAGACGAACGCGTCGTTCATCGCGCCAGAAGCTCCCGCAGGGCGTCCAGCTCCGCCTCGCTCGGGCGCTCGGTGATCCGCGGCTGCTCGAGCGCGGCGAGCTCCCAGCCGGTCTGCTCGCGCGCCTGCGCGACGGTGACGCCCTCGTGCAGTTGGGTCAACGTCAACTCGGCGCTCACCGGGTCGGGCTCGAGCACGCCGAGGTCGGTGATCACGGCCGTCGGGCCCTTCCCGCGCAGCCCGAGCCGCTCACGCGCGCCGGGCCCGTCACCGTGTCCGACTGTCGTGAGGAAGTCCAGGCGCTCCACCAGTGTCCGGCGCGAATGCGCGACGGTGACGATCACCTCGCCACAGCTGGAGGCAATTTCAGGGGCGCCTCCGGCGCCGGGAAGTCGCGTGCGCGGATGGTCGTAGTCTCCGATCACGGTGGAGTTGAGGTTTGCGTGGCGGTCGACCTGCGCCGCGCCGAGGAACGCCACATCGACGCGGCCGGCGCCGATCCAATAGTTGAACATCTCCGGCACGCCGACGACCGCGTCTGCGGTTTCGCTGAGCTCGCCATCCCCGATCGAGAGCGGGATGCGAAACGGCTTCGCGCCGATCGTCCCCGATTCGTAGATCAGCACAAGGTCGGGGTTGTGGACCATGCGCGCGAGAATCGCGGCGGTGCTCGGCCGGCCGACGCCGATGAAGACGGTCCGCGCGCTCGCCAGACGACGCGCCGCCACGACCGTCTGCACCTCGTCGGTGCTCGCGGCGGCGCTCACCGCGCCGCGGCCTCGCCGAGCACGTGCTCCCGCATCCAGGCGGAGAACCGCTCGCGGTCGCGGCTGATCTCGTCCCAGTCGCGGTAGAACTCGTTGTCACGCCGTGTGATGCCCTCACTGTAGGACGGCTGGGATCCGCCGGGCGCAACGGCGACGACGTCGAGTGCCCAGCCGGGCAGGACGACGGCGCCCGGCCTCGGCTGCAGCTGATCGACGATGCGCTCGACCGTCACGAGCGTCCGCGTGGCCGCGAGCACGGCCTCCTTCTGGACGCCGGGGATACCCCACAGTTGCACGTTGCCCTCGCCGTCCGCCTCCTGTGCGTGCACGATCGCGACGTCGGGCGCGAGGGCCGCGACGGCCGCCAGCTTCTCGCCGGTGAACGGGCATTCGATGAACCGCACGTTCGTGTGGGCGACGAGATCCGTGCCGGCGTAGCCGCGCAGCACGGCAAACGGCAGCTTCGCGGCACCGGCCGCGTAGCGGTTCGCCATCCCGGCGTGGCTGTGCTCCTCGATTTCGATCGGGTGCGGCCAGCCGTGCTCGATCGCGTCACGGAACCGATGCAACGAGCCGACGCCGGGATTGCCCCCGTAGGAGAAGACGAGGCGGCGCGCGGCGCCCATGCCGATCAGCTGGTCGTAGAGCAGGTCCGGTGTCATCCGGATCAGCTCCAGATCGCGGCGCCCCTGACGCAGAAGCTCGTGGCCGGCGGCGAACGGGATCAGGTGCGTGAAGCCCTCGAGCGCGACGCAGTCGCCGTCGTGCACCAGTTCGGCGACCGCGTCGCTCAGGCGCAGAAGCCGTGCCATGACTGTGCGCAATGTGAACACGCTGCCATTCCGCGCACAACGTATCATCGGGGCCGTCTGTGGCCGACGCACGCCGATCGGCTCGGTGAGCCGCAAGCCGAGCCCGCCGGCGCCGGTAACCACCATGAGGGAGAGGGCAGATGGCAACCACCGAAATGGCTGAGCAGCAGCTACTCATCAACGGCGAGTGGCGCGCCGCGGGAACCGGCGAGCGCTTCTCGAGACTCAACCCCTATACCGGCGAGCCCGCCAGCACCGCCAGCGCAGCGGGCCGTCCCGAGGCCCGCGCGGCAGTCGATGCAGCGCACGCGGCATTCGCAGCGTGGTCGCAGAGCGCCCCCGGCGAGCGCCGCGCGATCCTCTCGCGCGCGAGCGAGCTGATCACCGAGCGCCAGAACGAGATCGCCCAGACGATGATCGAGGAGACCGGCGCCACGTTCGGCTGGGGAATGTTCAACTGCATGCTGGCGTCCGGAATGCTGCGCGAGGCCGCGGCCCAGACCTACGGCGCACTCGGTGAGGTGATCCCCTCAGACGTCCCGGGCAAGCTGGCGATGGCGGTTCGTGCGCCGGCCGGCGTGGTTGTCGGGATCGCTCCTTGGAACGCGCCCGTGATTCTGTCCGCGCGCGCGATCGCGATGCCGCTGGCGTTCGCTAACACGGTCGTGCTGAAGGCCTCCGAGTTGTGTCCTCGCACGCACGGCCACGTCGCCGCGGTGATCGCCGATGCCGGAGCGCCGCCCGGCGTGATCAACTTCCTCACCAACCAGCCGCAGGACGCAGCAGAGGTGGTCGAGGAGCTGATCGCCCATCCCAACACGCGCCGCGTGAACTTCACCGGCTCAACCCGGGTCGGACGGATCATCGCCGAGATCGCCGGACGCCATCTCAAGCGCTCGCTGCTCGAGCTCGGCGGCAAGGCGCCGCTGATCGTGCTCGCGGACGCCGATCTCGAGCGCGCCGCGGCCGCCACGAGCTTCGGCGCCTTCTTTCACCAGGGCCAGATCTGCATGTCGACCGAGCGCGTGATCGTGGAGCGCTCGGTGGCCGAGCCGTTCGCGGCGCTGCTCGCGGCTCGCGCGAGCGCGCTCCGCGTCGGCGATCCGCGCGAGCCGGAAACGCAGATCGGGCCGCTGGTCAACGACGCCGCGCTGGAGCGCGTGGGCGGACTCGTGGCAGATGCGCGCGAGCGCGGCGCGCAGGTGCTGGCCGGCGGAGCAGCCGACGGGCCCTGCTACCCGCCGACGGTCCTGTTCGGCGTCACCCCCGACATGCGCGTGTACAGCGAGGAGTCGTTCGGCCCGCTGGCCTCGATCATCCCGGTCGACGGCGTCGAGCACGCGATCGAGGTCGCCAACGACAGCGAGTACGGGCTTGCGGCGGCGGTCTTCAGCGAGAACGTCCCGCTGGCGCTCGAGGTCGCCCAGCGCGTCCGCAGCGGGATCTGCCACATCAACGACGCAACCGTTCACGACGAGCCGCAGATGCCCTTCGGCGGTGTCAAGGACAGCGGCTGGGGTCGCTTCGGTGGGCGCGCGGCACTCGAGGAGTTCACCGAGCTGCGCTGGCTGACGATCCAGGAGAGTGAGCGCCACTACCCGATCTGAGAGCCGGCATGCCGCAGGCCGTCGGCGGCGACGCAGGACCGTCTGCTCGCCGCCGCGCGCCGCGGCTTCGGCCGCCGACGCCGGCGCTAGTCTCCATCGGCGTGGGGCCCATGCGCAGAAGAGCTCTCAGCGTCACCGCGTTGCTTGCGGTGGTTGCATTGGCGGTTCCCGCCGCCGCCTACGCGGTAATCGCGACGCTGACCAACCCCGCCGACCCGACCGCTGTCGCGAGCTGCCCGGGCACGGCCGCTGCGCCGTGCACGGTCGTCTCGCGCACCACCGCCGAGCAGGTTGAGGTCGGTTACACCACGGCGCCGTTCAAGATCAAGACCGCGGGGCGGATAGTCGGCTGGCAGATCACGCTGAGCGCCCCGACCGCGGCACAGATCAGGTACTTCGACGCCCACGAGGGAGGCACGTCGGAGGCCGCGATCGCGGTGATCCGCCAGGTCCGGGGCCTCGACTACCGGCTGCAGCACACAGCGCCGCTGATCAACCTGCAACCGTACTTCGGGCGGACCGCGACGTTTCCGCTGACGAACTCGATCCGTGTCACTCCCGGCGACGTCGTCGCGCTCACGGTCCCGACCTGGGTTCCGGCGCTCGAGCTGCAGGCGGGGCCCCGGACCGCCTGGCGCGCCAGTCGCGCCTCCGGCCACTGCTCGGACGTCACCGACAACACCACGCAGGCGCGGATCGGCAGCATCGACACCTACGCGTGCATCTACAGGACAGCGCTGCTCGACTTCGGCGCGATCGAGATCTCGACGCCGTAGCGCCACGCGAGCGCCGGCCCGGGAGGCTCCGCGCCGCGAGGGCGTCGCTCAGCTCGGCGTGGCCGCCCCGCGGTAGGGCATGCCCACCGGCGCTGGCCGTACCGGCAGTTCTCCCGCGCCCGCTCGCCGCCGCCGCCGTCGCGCCGCGAGGGCGATGGCGGCCGCGATCACGCACGCGAGCGCGCCGAGGCCGAGGCCGGTGCGCGCACCGGCCAAGCTGATGACGACGCCGACCAGCGGTCCGCCGATCGGCGTCGTGCCCTGCAGCGCCACGAACCAGAGCGCCATGACGCGGCCACGCATCGCGGGTTCGGCGGCGAGCTGGAGCGTCGAGTTGCCACTCGACATGAACGAGACACTCGCGCCACCGACGAGTCCGAGCGCGAGCAGTTCGACTGGCAAGGTCGGCGCCAGCGCGGCCAGCGTCAGCGCGACCGCGAACGCGATCACGGCGAGCGTCACCGGCCGCAGCCCGATGCGCCCGCGCGCCGCGACGACGAGCCCGCCGACGATCGCGCCAACGCCCATCGCCGCCGTCATGAAGCCGTAACCCTCGGCTCCCGCGTGGAGCACGTGGCTCGCCATGACGGGAAGCGAAACCTGGAACTCGTACGCGAGCGTGCCGACGATCGCCATCATCGCCAGCGGCACGATGATCTCCGGCGTCGCCCGCGCATAGCGAAGCCCTTCGCGCAGCTGACCGGACGCGCGCGGCGCCGGCGGCGTCGGATGCAACGCCGAGCGCTCCATCGAGACCAGCGAGGCGACCACAGCGATGAAGCTCGCGGCATTGATCAGGAAGCACTCCCCGGTGCCGACGGTCGCGATCAGCAAACCGGCGACCGCCGGTCCCACCGCCCGCGCCACGTTGACCTGGACCGAGTTGAGGCTGACCGCGTTGCGCAGCGTCTCGGCTCCAACCATCTCCAGCACGAACGACTGGCGTGCCGGGTTCTCGAATGCGTTGTTCAGGCCGAGGACGACCGCGAGCACGCCGATCTCCCAAAGCCGCACCGAGCCGGTGATCGTCAGCACGCCGAGGATCAGCGCCTGCAGCCCCATTACGGTCTGCAGCACGACCATCAGGCGGCGCTTGTCGACGCGGTCGGCGATCACGCCGCCGTATGGGGCGAGCAGCAGGACTGGAAGCGTCTGCAGCGCGACGATCACACCGAGATCCGTCGCCGACCCGGTCAACGACAGCACGAGCCAGGACTGCGCAGCCATCTGCATCCAGGTGCCGATCAGCGACGTGGCCTGGCCGATGAAGTAACGGCGGTAGTTGGGCACGGCGAGCGCGGCGAAGGTGCGCTTGCGCGTGTCGCGCAGCGCGTCTTGGGCGTGGTGCGCCGGCTTGTTCAACGCAGACGCTCCGCCAGCGTCTCGAGCGCCGGAATCGCGGCGAGCACCGCCGTCCGAGCGTCCGGCTCGAGCGCTGATAGGTGAACGCCCAGGGCGGCGCTTCGCTCCCGCTGGATCCGCTCGCGCAGCCGCTGCCCGCTCGCCGTCGCCTCGGCCAGCGCAACTCGGCGATCGGCCGTGTCGGCGATCCGCCGCACGAGGCCCGCCTCGCACAGATAGCCGAGCACGCGCGAGAGCATCGTCGGGTTGAGCGCTTCGCGCTGTGCCAGTTCAGTGAGCGGGAGCGGCCCGTAGCGCGCCACGGTGAAGAGCACGGAGATCTGCGTCGGCGTCAGGCCTTCCCCGGCCTTGGTCTCGCGGAGCCGTCTTGAAAGCCGGCCGATCGCCGCCCGCAGCCTGGCCGCCGAGTCCTCGTCGTCGCCCCCGTGTGTTGTCTCGAGCTTGCCCATAAACTTGCCTATCAGCAAGCATCTTATCGCAAACGCTGAGTCCGGTCGCAGGCGCGTGCACCGGCGACCGCGGCATCCGCCTGCCCGGGTGCGAGCGCCTCAGCGCAGTCGATCACCGTAACGTCAGGAGCCGGCGCGTTGCGACTGCGCGCCGCACGATCCACGCCGGCTCGCCGCGCACCTTCACGGCGGGCATCTCAGGGGCGGCTGCGCCGCTGCCCGAAGGTGCCGAAGACGATGTCCCACCACGGCGCGCTGATGCCGTAGCCGTGCGTCTCGTCTTCAAAGTGGTGGCGCATGTGCAACTCGCGCAGACGCCGCTCGAGCGCGGTGCGCGGTTGGCGGTGGTGATGCAGCGCGTAATGCAGCATGTCGTAGACGAGATAGCCGGCGAGGAAACCGGCGCCGACCGCCCAGGCGAGCGGCGTGCCGAAGATCGCGACGAAGACCAGCAGGAAGAGAAGCGCGAGCGGCACCGACACGGCCGGCGGCATCACGAGGCGCAGCGGGTCGTTGGGGTGGTCGTGATGGACACCGTGCACCATCCAGTGCAGGCGCGCGCCGATCCCCCGCTCCGGCTCGAAGTGGAAGATCGCCCGATGGATCCAGTACTCGCTGAAGGTCCAGGCGACGTAACCGCCCAGTGCGCCCAGCACGGTGCGCGCCACGGACTGGCCGGACAGCGCGACGACGCTGAGAACCACAATCGCCGGACCAAAGATCAGCGGCGGGACGACTGGATGCACGCGCGACAGGCGATCCAGCCAGGCGCTGCGGAACATCGGTGGCGAGGCACGCAGCAGATCGCTACGCGAGCGGCGAAGCTGCTGGTCACCAAGTGGGCTGTCTAGCGGAAGGTTGCGCATGCCGGGCGGGAGAACGAACGTGTACTTCGCTTTATACCGCGTCCGCGCCTCGCCCTCGGCAGTAGCACCGCAATGACCGTCGCCAGACCGCCCGGTCGCTGCGGGAAAAGCTGTGCCGCGTGTGCGCCGCGGCGGGACCGGCCGAACGCGTCGCTGCCTACGAAGGGTGTGAGGACTCAGCGCCCGGGCAGCGCAAGAGCGACTCGCGCACACGGCGGCGCATCGCCTCACGCTCGCGCGCGTATTGGTCCTCGACCCCGTTCCCGGCCGACTCAGACTCCTTGTCCGCTGCTGCCTGATCCTCCATGACCGTGAATCCAATCACGTCGCGCGGACGGCTGCGCCGCCATTCCGTCACCAACCGGTGGGCAGATGACTGCCCGGTCGAAGCCGGCTGGAGGTCGCAGCGGGACGCCGCGCAAGATGCCCGCAGAATCGGCCGCGGCTAGTCCGTTGACAGCGCGAGCACCAGCGGGACAGCGCACAGGCTGACCAGGGCCAGCGCAAGGAAGGCCGGCGTCGGGTGATGCACCAGCACCGCGACGAGCACTGCGATGACCAGGCCGCCGGCGTTGCCCGCCAGCCACAGCAGTGCCGTGACCGTCCCGGCGCTGGCCCCGGCGCGGCGCTCGCTCAGCTCCAGGATCACCGGGAGGAGCGTGAGCAGGAGGAACCCGATCGCCACCAGCACGACCGCGTCGATCGCCACGACGTGCTCGAACGCCAACAGCGACGCGCCGCTGACCGTGACGATCACAGCGCCCGCAACCATGCTGCGCTCCGCGTTGCGGCTGACGACGAGCGGTGGCACCACAGCGGCGCCGATCGCCCCGGCGAGCACCATCCCAACAAGCAGGCCGCCCGCCGTGGCCGACGAGATGCGGTAGTTCGCGAGCAGCGCCTGCAGCCACGTCGTCAGTGCGACAAAGGCCCCGAAGCCGATGAAAAGCAACCCGCACAGCACGCGTACGTTGCGGTCGGCCCAGACCTCCCGTAGAGCGACGACGCCGAGCGCCACGTCCGGCTCGTCAGCCTCGCCCGCGCCGTGGTGGCGCATCTCGAACAGCAGCGCCCCGGCGGCAACGACGGCAAATGCGGCCTCGAGGTCGAGCAGCGCCTCCAGGTGCGCGCCGCCGAACAGCGTGCCGAGCGTCAGCGCCAGCAGCATCCCGAGGAAGATGCCGGCTGACCCGACGGCGATCCCGTGCGGGCGTAGCCGCGCCGGCAGATGTTCGCCCGCCACCTTCGTCACGGCGTTGAGCACCAGCGGCTGGCCCACCGCCACGAGCAGCTGGCCCAGCAGCGCCCAGGCGAAGTCTGGAGCGATGAGCCGGGCGAGCCCACCGAGCGCCGTCAGCCCTGCTCCGACCGCCAGCCAACGGTGAAAGGCGCGGTCGAGCAGCCGCCCCGCCGGCAGCGCGAGCACCACGTAGAACAGCGGAAAGATCTCGGCCAGCCAGCCGATCGCCGTCTCGGACACGTGGTAGTGGTGCGCACTCGCCGTGGTCAACGGGGCAAAGGTGAGCCACAGAAGCTGCGTGGCCGCGGCGAGCATCGCGTATGCCGCCACAGGCCGCCAGCGGCGCACGTCGTCCGCCGTCCCAACTCCCACCACCGCACTCACGGCCGGATCGTAGCGGCCGCCACGCCGGCTGAGCGCGCCCCGGGCCCGGCCAGACTGTGGCATCGTGGCGCCGCCTGAACCTATAGCCTGCTTGTCATGTCATCCCGATACCTCGCCATCTTCTCCCTCCTCGCCGCCGGTGTCATCGCCGGATGCGGCTCGTCTTCGAACAACTCCGACACCGCCCATGTCCAGCTGCCGCCGTCGGCCTCCCAGACGCTGACCTATTCCGCGACCTCGACCTCGACCTCGACCTCGACGACCTCCACCAGCACGACGCCGGCGATAACCACGCCGACGAGCGGGCCGCTCGCAACCGAGCCCAAGGTCACCGTCCCGTCCGGGGCCGCACCGACGAGTCTCGTCAAAACCGACCTGATCACCGGCACCGGCACGACTGCCGCCGTCGGCGACACCGTCACGGTCAACTACGTGGGAGCGCTCTACACCAACGGCAAGGTGTTCGACGCGTCCTGGAACCGCAAGGCGGTCTACACCGTTCCCGGGCCGCTCGGCAGCGCTCCGGTGATCAAGGGCTGGAACGAAGGCATCGTGGGCATGCGGGTCGGCGGACGGCGAGAGCTGATCATCCCGCCCGCACTGGCCTATGGCGCCGGCGGTGAGCCTCCAACGATCCCCAAGAACGCGACGCTGATCTTCGTCATCGACCTGCTCGGCGTCACGCCGCCGGCGACCGGGGCGAGCGGCTGACGCCACTCGCGCTTCTGCGCGAACTCGTAGCCAGCCCACCGGCCGGTTGCGAGTACGTCGAGGCACGCTGGGTCCAGCGCACGTCGGAGCAGCTGCGCGTCAGCGGCGGCGGCGTTGACGGGATTGAGTGCTCGAGTGAGGAGGGCGTCGGCATCCGCGTCGCCGTTCCCGGACACGGCTTCGGCTTCGCGGCCACCCGCGAAGCGACCAAGACGGGGCTCGAGCTAGCGCTGGCGCGTGCGGTCGCGATCGCGCGCGCGCTGCCGGCCTCGGCGCCGCGCGCTCCGCTGCCCGCAGTGCCACCGGCACGGGGCCACTGGGCGAGCGCGTGCGAGATCGACCCGTTTGCGCTCCCGCTCGAGGAGCGCCTCGAGCTGCTGCTGAAGGCTGAGGAGCTGCTGCGCGGCGACCCGCGGATCGTCCGGGGCGTCGCCGAGTCGCTCGCGATCCGCACCGTGACCGCGTTCGCGTCGAGCGACGGCGCAGCCTTCACACAGGAGCGAACCGAGTGCGGCGGGGGGATCAGCGCCTACGCCGCGGCGGACGGCGAGTCGCAGCTGCGCTCCTACCCCAGCGGCCATGGCGGCTCGGTCGCGCTGGCCGGCCACGAGCATCTGATCGCACTCGACCTGCCATCGCATGCTCCTCGCGTCGTCGAGGAGGCGCTCGCGTTGCTGAGCGCCGCGCCCTGCCCGGCCGGGCGCACGACGCTGGTGCTCGGTGATGAGCAACTCGCGCTGCAGATCCACGAGTCGATCGGGCACGCGCTCGAGCTCGACCGGATCCTGCTCGGCGAGGCGTCCTACGCCGGCACGAGCTGGGTCTCGCACGGCGACGTCGGCACGCTGCGCTGCGGCTCGCCGAAGCTGGCGATCAGCGCGGACGCCACGCTCCCGGGCGGTCTGGGCTCATTTGCCTGGGATGACGAGGGTGTCGCGGCGCAGCGCACGGTGCTGATCGAGGACGGGGTTCTGCGGGCAACGCTGTCGGACCGGCAGTCGGCCGCGGCGATCGGCACCACCTCGAGTGGTGCGGCCCGAGCCGACGGCTTTGCGCGCCAGCCGATCGTGCGGATGACGAACGTGTCACTCGAGCCCGGGGACGGCGGAACACTCGATGAGCTGATCGCGGAAGTGTCAAACGGCGTCTACATGGAGACCAACCGCTCCTGGTCGATCGACGATCGCCGGTTGCATTTCCAGTTCGGCACCGAGATCGGCCGGGAGATCCGCGACGGAAAGCTCGGCCGGCTGCTGCGCAACCCGACCTACGCCGGCCTGACGCCCAGATTCTGGAACTCGCTCGAAGCCGTCGCGAGCGCGCCGGCTTGGCGCTTGTGGGGACTCCTCAACTGCGGCAAGGGCGAGCCGGGGCAGTACGCGCACGTCTCGCACGGCACCCCGCCCGCCCGGTTCAGCGACGTAGAGGTCGGGGTCGCGCGGTGAACGGCGAAGACGAACTGGAACTCGCGCAGCGCGCGCTCACCCATCTGCGCGGCGATCAGGCCCAGGCGACCGTGACGCGCGAGCGGTCGCTGTTCGCGAGATTCGCGCGTTCCTCCGCAACGCAGGCGACCGCGATCGACGACGCCTCCGTCGAGATGCTCTGTGTGGTTGACGGGCACACGGGCGCGGCGGCCACCAACCAGGTCGATGACGAAGGACTGGCGGACGCCGCGCGACTCGCCCGCGTTGCCGCAACCGCCGCGGCGCGCGGCGGGCCAGGAGCCTATCCGGGGCTCCCTCAGCCTGCCCGGACCGACCCACATCACGGCTACGACCGCGCCACCGCGGCACTCGACGCCGCCACGGCCGGCTCAGCGCTTGCCGCGGCGTTCGAGCGTTGCCGCGAGGCCAAGCTGGAGGCCTTCGGCATCTGGACGGCCGGCGAGGTGACGACGGCGATCGCCTCGAGCAACGGCATTGCGATCGCCGACGCCGTGACCGATGCCCACATGACGGTTATCGCACGCGCTCACGACGGGCGCAGCGGCTACGCCACATCCACCGCCGTGGCCGCCGCAGCGATCGACGCGCACTCCCTCGCCGCCATCGCCGCCGCGAGGGTGACGAGCATCGCTCCAGCCACGCTCGAACCGGGCGAGTACACCGTCGTACTCGATCACGCCGCCGTCGGCACGCTGCTCGACTTCCTCGGCTCGCTCGCCTTCAATGGCCTCGCGCACACCGAGCTGCGCGGCGCGCTGTGCGGGTCGATCGGCGCACGCGTCGCCGCACCATGCATCAGTCTCGCCGATTCGACGGGCGTAGCGGGCACGCTGCCGCGGAGCTTCGACGCCGAAGGCGTACCGAAGCGCCCGCTCGCGCTCATCGACGGCGGGATTGCCCGAGCGGTCGTCTACGACATCCGTACCGCGGCGCTGGCCGGAACCCGCTCGACCGGACACGCACTCACGCCTGGCGGCAGCCCCGACGGCCCCGAGCCGATCAATCTGGTCCTCGCGGGCGGGGATGCGGCCACGCTTGAGGAGCTCTGCGCACCGATCGAGCGCGGCCTGTTCGTGACGCGGCTTTGGTACGTCAACCCGGTCGAGCCGCGGCGCGCGCTGTTGACCGGCATGACGCGGGATGGGACGTTCCTGATCGAGGACGGCGCAATCGGACGCCCGCTGCACGATGTGCGCTTCACCGACTCGGCGTTGCGGATACTCGACGCCACCGAGCAACTCACTGCAGCCCAGCGGCTGGTTGGCGAGACGGACCAATACGGCAGGCGCTTTGCGACGGGCGTGCTGTGCCCGGCGCTCCGCGCCGGCGCCTTCCGCGTCAGCGGCGGCTCAGCCTGATCCGCCCCACGGATGCTTCAGCAGCAGGATCGTATTCGCGACGAACAGGAGCGCGAAGAAGATCGTCCAGCGGTTGAGGTTGCGCTCGACGAGCGATCCGCCACCGAGCGGACCAGTACCGCTGCCCACACCGAACGCACCGGACAGGCCGGAGTCCTTGCCCGAATGCATCAGGATGAGCAGCACCAGGATGACGCAGATCACAACCTGGACCGTCGAGAAGATCGCCTGCATGCCGTCAGTCTAATCGCTCGCCGCCGGAATCGACGCATCGAGCTCGTCGATCGCACGCAGGATCTCAACCGCCTCGGCCCGCAGCTGGCGGTCCAGCGCGCGGTAGTCCTCGTCCGAGAGCTTGCCGGTGCGGTAATCGGTCTCGTTGTCGCGGATCTCGGAATACTTCGACTGCTTGGCACTCTCGAGCGCGCGTCGCGCATCGGAGTCGCCTGGCTGAGTCGCGCTGCCCCTGGCACGGAAGGGAGCGCTCAGCGCCCACAGCACGAAGCCAAGCAGCGCGCCGATCAACAGCGCGGCGATCAGCGCCGTCATCGTCGCGGAATCGGGCCCGCAGCCCTAGGCGCGGCCGAGCTCCTGCGCGACCCGCGCGAGGTAGCGGGCACGCAGGCGGCTACGCAGTGCCGACGGCGCCGGCCAGATCGCGGTGAGCCCGCCGAGGAAGACGATCAGCCCACCGATCCAGATCCACATCACCAGCGGCGAGGCGATCAGCGTGAACGAGGCCGCCGGCGGGAACTTGATGTAGTGGGCGACGATCAGGCCGAGTTCCACAAAGGCTGTCTGCAGCTGCTGAGTGGCCGACAGCGTCGGCGAGATGGTTCCGTCAGCCAGATTTACGAGCCGCTCCTCCGGCAGCTGAGTGCCGTTGGCGGGCAGCGTCGCCCCAAGCGGCTTGATCGCGGCCCACAGGTCGCGCCGCCAGCTGGATTGCAGGCCGATCTGGTCGACAGCGTCGCCCGAGATCAGGCTCGCCACGACGAGTCCCGGCACGATCTGCGCCGCCGGGTAGTAACCGGCGCTCGGCCGCAGCGTGCCGACGTAGTGCCCGCCGCGTGTGACGCGCAGCACGGCCCCCAGCGTCATCGTCGCGCCGGTGTGGTTGGGGTCGGCGACGACTGACCCGGTCGCCCGTATGTACCTCATCGTGTAGGCGCCGACACGGGTCGACTGTCCGACCCGCAGGCTGAGCGTCTGCTCGTGCTGGAAGGTCGAGGAGGCTGCGACGCCGATGAACAGCACCGCGATCCCGATGTGGACGATGTAGCCGCCGTAGCGACGTCGGTTGCGACGCACCATCGACGCCAGCGCGACGAGTGGCGAGTCGCTGGAGGTGGCTCGCCGCGCGCGCCAACCGCGCCAGAACTCCTGGCCGACACTCGCGCACACAAAGGCGGCGGCACTGAACAGCAGCACGACGCCGATCGATGAGCTGATCGGCACCACGGTGCAGGCCGCGACCGCCATGAGCACCGCGGCAGCCAACGGCAGCCGGAAGTTGCGCCGCGCGTTCGCGAGCGACGCCCGCCGCCAGGCGATCGCCGGCCCGATCCCGCTGAGCAGCACGAGGATCAGCGCAAGCGGGACGGTGTAGCGATCGAACCAGGGCGGGCCGACCGCGGCCGAGGTCCCGGTGACAGCCTTGGAGATCAAGGGGAAGAAGGTGCCCCAGAACACCACGAAGCACAGGCCGACCAGCACCACGTTGTTCAGCAGGAAGGCGGCCTCGCGCGAGAACAGCGAGTCGAGGGAGTGCTCGCTGCGCAACACATCGCGGCGGCTGACAACCAGGTAGATGGAGCCGCCGGTCATCGCAGCGATCAGGGCGACGAACGGAATTCCAAGCGTCGAGGCGCCGAACGCGTGGATCGAGTTGAGCACGCCGGAGCGCACCAGGAACGTCCCGACGATCGCCAGCGTGCTCGCCGCGAGCACCAGCGAGGCGTTCCAGATCTTCAGCATCCCCCGCTTCTCCTGGATCATCACGGAGTGCAGGAATGCAGTGCTGATCAGCCACGGCATCAGCGCCGCGTTCTCGACCGGATCCCAGCCCCAGTACCCGCCCCAGCCGAGCTCGTAGTAGGACCAGCGGGCGCCAAGCACGATCCCGATGCCCAGGAACAGCCACGAAGCCAGCGCAAAGCGACGCGTCACGCGGATCCAGTCGGCGTCGACGCGCCGCACGACCAGCGCGCCGACCGCGAAGGCGAAGGGGATCGTGAAGAAGGTGTAGCCCGAGTAGAGCATCGGCGGATGGATCAACATGCTCGGGTTGCGCAGCAGCGGATCGAGCCCTGCGCCCTGGACCGGGGCCGGGTGCGTCTGGGCGAAGGGCGAGTCGAAGAACACGAGCAGGGTCGTGAAGAACGCGCCGAAGCCGAGCAGCACGCTGGTCGCGTAGGGCACGATGTCGCGCAGGCGGTTGCGGGTGATGAATGTCGCCACGCTCGCCCAGATCGACAGGAGCCAGACCCACAGCAAAAGCGATCCCTCCTGCGATGACCACATCGCCGCGACGCGGTAGAGCAGCGGCGTCGTCGTGCTCGACGTGTTCGCCACGGTGTTGTAGGAGAAGTCGTTGCGGATGAACGCGATCTCGAGGATCACCATCGCAACCGTGAGGATCGCGGCCAGGCAGTAGACCGAGCGCCGTCCCGAATCGACCCAGTCGCGTCGTCCCTTGCGCCCGCCGTAGAGGGCGGCGGTGATGCCGTAAGCGCAGACGGCCAGCGCCAGCACCAGCGCCACGCGCCCGGCGAAGGCCATCAGCCGCCCCTCGCGCTCACGTCGTGCTCGGCGCCGCGCTGTATTTCGACGGGCACTTCGTGACCATCGAACTCGGCTGCGCGACGAACGTGCGGCCCTTGAGCTCGCCGGTCACGATCAGCTCGCGCCCCGCCTCGAAGGTCGGCGGCACGCTGCCGCTGTAGTCGACCTCGACGGCCGGCCCCCCTCCGGTGCGGTCGGCCAGCTCGAAGTCGACTGCGCCATTGGCGCGGTCGACGACGGAGTGGTTGACGACAGTGCCGGTCAGCTGGATGTCGGTCCCCGCCCTACCCTGGCGGAGCAACTGGCTCGGCGTCAGCGCCGGGCTCGCCGCGGAGAAGCTCGTGTAGATCAAGCCGCTCGCCAGCAGGACCGCCAGCGTCAGCGAAACGATCAGCCTGACCTGTCGCTTGCGAGGGGGAGTCATCGGCCGCGTAAGTATCGCAAGCTGCACGCCCGCGGGCCGCGGTCGCTGCCGGCGGCGCACCGGCGTCGCCGCAGCCGCGCGCCAATCGCGGCAAGCCCGACTCAGTTCGGCGGGTTGTAGTGGACCCGCTCGGGCGCGAGCGCAAACCGTATCCGCTGCTCCCCCGGAGCGGGAAACGGATACTCGTCCGCGTCGATGTACTTCTTCGCCAGGGCGTTGATGTGCTCGAGCGCCCCGTCATGGGTGTCCTCGACCAGCCGCCCTGTCACCGAGACCCACTCATGAGGATCGCCGTCGGCGAGCACGGTCACGGTCGCGGTGCCGGCTCGGCGGAGGTTCGCAGGCCAGCCGCGTCCTTCGGCACTGTTGAGCGTGACGTTGCCGTCCTCGGTGTGCGCCCAGACGATCACCGTCTGGATCGTGCCGTCGCGGCGCGGGATCGCAAGATGCGCGTGGTTCTTGCCGGCGATGATCTCCTGCGGGCGCCCGGCGAGCGTCTCAGCCATGTGGTCTCCGTCTGATCGTGGGGTGCTTGGAGCGTCCAGCTGACGGTAGCGAAGCGCCGACGGTCGCGCACGCGATCGCGGCGCCGAGCAGCCACCAGCCTCCCCGAAGGCGTCTGTCAGCTACCGGGGCGGCTGCGCGCGCGCCTGAGCGCGTACAGAATCAGCATCGAGAAGAGGACCGACAGGATCAGGCCCGCGCCGTGACGGTGCAGTACGTACCACGAGAACAGGCCGGCGCTGAATGACCCCAGCAGTCCGACAAGGATCGTCATGCCTGCGCCCATCGGATCGGGCCCGGGGAGCAGAAGCCGAGCGACTGCGCCGACGACCAGGCCGAGAACCGCGAGCACGATGAGGAATGCGACCAGACTCATGGCGACCGCACCAGCCTACCGGAGCCCACCGCACAGAGGGGCGGCGTGAGATCCGGCAACCGGCTGCCTGGAAGCCGGTCGCCGGCCGGCGCCAATCAGCCGATCGCGGCGCGCGCGCGCTCAAGCAGCAGCGCGGCAAGCCGGCGCTCGAGTGCCATGGAGGGCTTGGCGCCGACCGCTTCGACCGTCAGGCTGATCTCGGCCTGACCGTAAGCGAAGCCGATCACGTCGACGTACAGCGGCAGAATCAGCGTCGTCGTCTTGCGTACCACCGTGATGACGACTGTGAAGCGGTCGGCGAACTCGCTGTCGGCGCCGGAAACAACCGGCGTCAGCCGCGATGCGTAGCTCGTCACCGTCTCGCCCTTTGGCGGCTTCCCGACCAACTCGCCGCGGAGTTGCTTCAAGATGCACGGCAGTCCGTGGGGTCCCGTGACGGCCGCAAGGTCCTTGGCGACAAGGGCCGCCGATGGGAGAATCTCCGTTCCGGAACTGAGCGTGACCGAGGTTCCCGAGGAGCTCACGAAGTTCGGCGACTGGGTGTTCGCGAGGGCCTCGCTGTCCGGCACGCCGCCGATGCACGCGGTCAGTTGCGCGTTCTGCGCGCTCTCCTTCGCCGTCATCGGATTGCTCCGCTGCTCGAGTTTCGGCACGTCGGCCTGGCGGATGCTGATCGCCGTGGCGACGGCCACGGCCTGGGCAATCGTGACCGTGCGATGCGAAGCGAGCGCCGCGTCGGCGCCTGCGGCGAGTAGCGCTGCCACCAAGAACGCACTTACCAGCGACCATCGCCTGCTTGACTTCGATCGCAGGAGCATTCGAGCCGATGATAGCCGCGCCGCGTCCGGGCTCCGCGCCGCGCCGCGCAGCCCGGCCCAGCACCCCGTGCGCGTTCGGCTTGGGCCGATCGGCCACGGGCCGGTGCTCAGGGCGTGACGACCGGCGAACTCCCCAGCAGCGCCCCGGCGGCGGATAGAGCTTGAACGCGGAGGTACGGAGCTGCGGTCGCGGCGGCGATTGCGGTTTCGAAGCCCTGCGAGGGGAAGACTCCCACGGCAGTCAGAGCGCGCGGCGAGCTGCCCGCGAGCACTCGCCAGGTGGCCACGCCCGTCGCGCCGTTCCAGCTCGCGTAGAGCTCGGTTGTGCCGGTGGCGGAGGCCGCGGCGACGAGCGCCGGC
>JBEKSK010000007.1:0-22108 GCA_049517155.1 Solirubrobacteraceae bacterium | reverse complement strand
TCACGCAGGCCGACGCCTCGACCACGCGCAACTACGGCGGCACGGGCCTCGGACTCGCGATCGCGCGCGAGCTCGTCCAGCGTATGGGCGGGACGATCGGCGCCGAAAGCAGGACCGGCCAGGGCAGCACATTCTGGTTCGAGCTGGAGCTGGGCGCCGCGGCGGTCGCCGGCGCCGCCCGCCCGCGCGCAGCGCCGCCGCGCCCCGTCGCGCCCGACCTGGGTGCGCGGGCGCCGCTCGTGCTGGTGGCCGAGGACAATCCGGTCAACCAGATCATCGCCGTTCGCGCGCTCAAGCGCTGCGGCTGTCGCACGCGGGTCGCGACCGACGGAGCGGCGGCACTCGAAGCGCTCGGCGAGGGACCCTTCGACGCGGTGCTGATGGATTGCCAGATGCCAGGCATGGACGGGTTCAGGGCAACCGCCGAGCTGCGCCGTCGCGAGCACGCCGGCGGCGGCCGCCGAACGCCGGTGATCGCGATGACGGCGAGCGCGATGGCGGGGGACATCGAGAGATGCCTTGCGGCCGGAATGGACGACCACATCAGCAAGCCGATGCGCCACCCGATTCTGCTCGAAACGCTGAGGCGCTGGCTGCCGGTCCTGCGCGAAGATCTCGACCAGAGCGTTCAGTTGGAACGTCTTTCAGGTTGAGGGCCCCTCCGGGGCGGTTCGCGGGCAAGTTGGGCGACGCACGGCGCGCAAGCCGCTGGCGGCGGTACCTGCAGGGCGGCGAGTGTCGATCCAGCGCCGCCATCCGGGCGCCGTGCGGACGTTGGCGGTCATTCTGAAGCCGTTCTCAGGCTCCTAGCGCGCCGCCCGGCGCGCGCGACGCCTAACATGGCGGGCGTGTCGCGACGGACGTGCGGATGATCGAGACGCTACTCGTCGCGAACCGCGGCGAAATTGCCGTTCGCGCGTTCCGTGCCGCCAACGAGCTGGGCGTGCGCAGCATCGCCGTGTACGTCCCTGAGGACCGCGACTCGGTGCACCGCCTGAAGGCGGATGAGAGCTACGAGATAGGCGAGCCGGGGCACCCGGTCAGCAACTACCTCGACGCCGGGCTGATCGTCGATCTGGCCGTCGCCGTCGGCGCCGACGCGATCTACCCGGGCTATGGCTTCATGTCCGAGAATCCGCTGCTCGCGAGCACCGCGGAGGCGGCCGGCGTCCGCTTCGTCGGACCGCCGGCCGAGGTGCTCGGCCTCGCCGGCGACAAGACACGCGCACGCGAGATCGCGCGCCGCGCCGGCGTGCCGGTGCTGGACGCCTCCGACCCCGTGCGCGACGCCGCCGCGGCAGGCCCGGTCGCGGCGGAGCTCGGCTTCCCGCTGTTCGTGAAAGCCGCGCACGGGGGCGGCGGCCGCGGGATGCGGCTCGTCTCCTCGCCGCAGGAGCTGCCGCGGGCGCTTGACGGCGCGATGCGCGAGGCGCTGGCCGCGTTCGGTGACGACACCGTCTATCTCGAGCAGGCGATGCTGCAGGCGCGCCACATCGAGGTGCAGATCCTGGCCGACGCGGCGGGCGGGATCGTCCATCTGTTCGAGCGCGACTGCTCCCTGCAGCGCCGCCACCAGAAGGTGATCGAGGTGACTCCGGCGCCGGGCCTGGACGCCGAGTTGCGCGAGCGGATCTGTGCCGCGGGCGTGGCGGTCGCGCGTGAGATCGGCTACGTGAACGCCGGCACCGTCGAGTTCCTGCTCGACGAGAGCGGCCGCTTCGCGTTCATCGAAATGAACCCGCGCATCCAGGTCGAGCACACGGTGACGGAGGAGACCACCGAGGTCGACCTCGTGCGGGCGCAGATCCTGATCGCGGGCGGCGCGACGCTGGCCGATCTCGGTCTCTCCCAGGACACGATCCGCCAGCGCGGCTTCGCGCTGCAGTGCCGGGTGACAACCGAGAACCCGGCGAACGGCTTCCGGCCCGACGCGGGCAGGATCACGGCATACCGCTCACCCGGCGGCGCCGGCATCCGCCTCGACGAGGGCTCGGCCTTCGTCGGCGCCGAGGTTTCTCCGTACTTCGACCCGCTGCTGGTCAAGGTCACCGCGCGTGGTCCCGACCTGCGCAGCGCCGCGGCCCGGGCGGGACGCGCCGTCGCCGAACTGCGCGTGCGCGGCGTCAGCACGAACCAGAGCTTCCTGCGGGCACTGCTCCGGCACCCCGACTTCCTGGCCGGCGGCGTGCACACCACCTTCGTCGACGAGCACCCCGACCTGATCTCCGCAGATCCCGGCGCGGACCGTGCCTCGCGGCTGCTCACCAGACTGACCGACGTCACGATCAACCGCGAGCGCGAGCCGCCGGCAGGGCTGATCGACCCGCGTGAGAAGCTGCCGCCGCTGGCCTCGCAGGCGCCGCCCGACGGGTCGCGCCAGCGGCTGCTCGAGCTCGGCCCGGCCGCCTTCGCCGCCGCGCTGCGCGCCCAGCCCGCGGTTGCCGTTACCGACACGACGTTGCGCGACGCGCACCAGTCGCTGTTCGCCACGCGAATGCGAACATTCGACATGCTCGGCGCGGCCGGGCATATCGCACGCGAGCTGCCGGAGCTTTTCTCGCTCGAATGCTGGGGCGGCGCGACGTTCGACGTCGCGCTGCGCTTCCTGAACGAGGACCCGTGGGAGCGCCTGGCGCGCCTGCGCGAGGCGGTGCCCAACATCTGCCTGCAGATGCTGCTGCGCGGCAGCAACCTGCTCGCCTACTCCCGCTTCCCGCCGGCCGTAGTGCGCGGATTCGTCAATGAGGCCGTGGCGAGCGGCATCGACGTGATCCGCATCTTCGACGCGCTCAACGACTTCGACGGGATGGCGCCGGCGATCGCGGCCGCGCTCGAGACCCCGGCGCTGATCGAGGGCGCGCTCTGTTACACCGGCGATCTCTCCAACCCTGCGGAGCACGTCTACACGCTCGACCACTACCTGCGCCTGGCTGAGCAGCTGGTGGCGGCCGGGGCGCACGTGCTCGCGATCAAGGACATGGCGGGGCTGTTGCGGGCACCCGCCGCGCGCACCCTGGTCGGCGCCCTGCGAGAACGCTTCGACGCCCCCGTGCACCTGCACACCCACGACACGACCGGCGGATCGCTCGCGACGATCCTCGCGGCCGTCGAGAGCGGCGTCGATGCGGTCGACGGAGCCTCAGCGCCGATGGCGGGGATGACCAGCCAGCCGTCGCTGTCGGCGATCCTGGCGGCGCTCGCGGGCACCGATCGTGACAGCGGTATCGCGCTCGACGCCGCGCTCGCGCTGGAGCCCTACTGGGAGGCGGTGCGGCGGCTCTACGCGGCCTACGAGTCCGGTCTGCCCGCGCCAACAGGCCGCGTCTACCGCCACGAGATCCCCGGCGGCCAGCTTTCGAACCTGCGCCACCAGGCGAGCGCGATCGGCGTCGGCGACCGCTTTGAGGAGGTCGAGGCCGCCTATGAACGCGCGAACGCGCTGCTCGGCCACATCATCAAGGTCACCCCGACCAGCAAGGTCGTCGGCGACCTCGCGATCTTCGCGGTCTCCGCCGGAATCGACTTCGACGAGCTCGAGCGGGCGCCGGCGAGCTTCGATCTCCCCGACTCGGTGCTCGACTTCCTGCGCGGCTCACTTGGCCGGCCGCCGGCCGGGTTCCCGCAGCCGTTCACCGACCTCGCGCTCAGCGGCCGCCCGATTCCGCCGCCCACGCCGCCGCTGGCGCCGCACACGCTCGCCTCGCTGAGCGAGCCCGGACGCGAGCGCCAGCTCGCACTCGCCGAGCTGATGTTCCCCGGACCGCTGCACGACTACCTCAATGCGCGCGACCAGTACGGCAACGTCTCGCAACTGCCCACCAGTGCGTTCTTCTACGGACTGCGCGAGAACGAGGCTCTGCCGGTCGACCTCGCGCCCGGCGTGCGCGTGATCTTCGAGCTCGAGGCAATCGGCGAGGCTGACGAATCCGGCGTGCGCACGGTGATGGCGCGGGTCAACGGCCAGCTGCGGCCGATTGACGTCCGCGACCGATCGGCGCAGCGCGCGGTGGCCGAGATCGAGCGCGCGGATCCATCCAACCCCGGGCACGTCGCGGCGCCGGTCATCGGCGCGGTGATCATCCAGGTCAGCGTCGGCGCGGAGGTGGAGGCCGGGGAGCCCCTGGCCGTGATCGAGGCGATGAAGATGGAATCGACAATCACCGCGCCGATCGCCGGGCGCGTCGAACGGGTAGCGATCGCGAGTGGGACGCGCGTCGAGCGCGGCGACCTTCTGCTCGTGCTCACGCCGGGCGCCTCCTGAGCCGGCGATCGCCTCGCCTGGGCGCGGGCGGGAAGCTCGCGCCCCGCGCGGCGGCGGCTCGCGCCCCGCGCGGCGGCGCGGGCCGGCCGCCCGTCACCTGGCCGCGTAGCCGCGGTCGGCTTTGCGAATGTGGCCGAGCTTGGCGAGCTGGGTCAGCCGATTTGACACGCTCGAGCGGTTCAGATCAAGGCCCTTGGCCACCTCGCCGGCCGTGCTCCCGGGATGCTTGCCCACGAATTCCACGATCCGCGCCCCGGTGTCGGCCTTGAGCGCGCGGGCCTCCGCCCGGCGCTTGCTCGCGCGCCGCGAGGTGGCGCGCCGCAGCGAGCGTGGCGGAACCGCCCCGATCTCCTCGACGTGACCGGCGTGAGCCTGTGCGCGCTCCGCCTCGAGCCGGGCCAGATCCATACGAAGTTCGGCCGCCTTCGCTTCGAGTGTGTCGATCGACTGCTGGGTTCGAGCCATCGCGTCCCTTCCGTCGAGGTGTGGCCCGTGCACGGACTACGATGGTCCGATGCTGGTGTCCGTGGCGAGCGCGCAGAGCGAACCTGAAGCACAAATGATATGCGCGCGGCTTTCCGAGGCAGGCATCCGCGCGGTCGCCAAACGCAACATCGGAGCCGACAATCCGGAGTTCGGCGTCGCCGGCGCGCGCGACGTGTATGTCGATGAGGAGCTTGCCGCACGGGCGCGTGAACTTCTCGCGGTTCCGCAGTTCAGCGACGACGAGCTTGCGCAGCTGAGCGAGCAGGCGGGACGCGAAGCCACGGAGGCGCCGTAGTGGCCACTCTCGCCAGACCATGTCGCAAGCGCCGCACAGCCGCAGTCAGGCAGCGGCCACGGCGGCGGCGCTGATGTCCTACACGACCGCCGAGGGTCGCCGGCAGGTGCTCGACGCGCTGGCGGCGGCGGCCGATCAGATCGGCACCGCGGTGGCATACCTCGGCGAGGCCTACGAGCAACTCGACGAGTACGCCGCCGAGCGGCTCGAGGAGCAGCTGTTCCGACCCGTGCAGCTCGCCTACGGGCGGGCGCGCCGCGTTTACAGCGAATTCGCAGGCCGCCATGACCTGGCGGCGCGGAGCTTCGACGCGCAGCATCCGCACGTGCGCGCCAACGATGCCAGGGGCCTGATCGACAGCGCCGTCGAAGCGGTGGCCCGGGCGGACGGCGGACTCGGCGGCCTGCAGGACTCGATGCTGCCGATCGAGGTCGGCGATCCGCAGCTGCGCGCCGGGATCGAGGATGTCCGCATGCTGCTCGCCGACGTCAGCGATCGCGCCCACCGGTTGGAGCGAACGCTCGGACGCTGAGCGGCGGGCGCTCGCGGCAGGATGTTCCCGCCGCGGCCGCTAACGGCGTTGCCCGGCGCGAGCGGCGCGGCGCAGCGAGTCGGCCAGCAGCGCGACGACGGCGAGCGGCAGCACCCACCACGCCGCGACGGTGCTCGTCGCGACCAGCGCGGTGACGGCGAGCGCGAGCACGACACCGAGCGCCACACGCCAGTCGTCGCCGACAACGAAGTCCCACACTGCGCGCGCCACCGCCGCGACCGCGCTCATCAGCCGCTCCCCGTCGCCGGCGCCCGCGGCGACCGCAGCGGCGTTGCACGGCCGAGCAGCGTGACAGATGCCAGCGAGATCGCGAGCAGGACGGGGATGATCACGAGCAGGGCGGCGTCGTTCCCGGGCCACGACGCGCCCGCTCCCTCGGCACCCCAGAAGGTGCCAAACGAGCTGAGCATGATTCCGACAGCGAACTTCATCGTGTTCTCCGGCGCCCGCGCGAGCGGCGCGCGAACCGCGATCCCGGCGGCCACGACGAGCACGATCGCCAGCCCCGCAGCGAGCGCCGCGAGTCCGACGCGGTGCTGGTTGGCGCCGAACGTGAGCACGATGAACGCCACCTCGAGGCCCTCGAGCAGGACGCCCTTCAGCGCGACCGTGAACGAATAGGCATCGAAGCCCGCCGCGCGCGCCACGCCACGCGCCGCCTGGGTCTCCTGCGCAAAGGCAGCGTCCTCGTCATGGAGCACCTTCAGGCCTGCGGCACGCAGGATCGCTTTGCGCAGCCACTGCAGGCCGAACACGAGCAGCAGCCCGCCAACGACGACGCGCAGCACGTCGATCGGCAGCGACGTCAGAGCGGGACCGAGCGCGGCGACGAGCGCCGCCAGAACTGCCGCCGCCGACCCTGCTCCCGCAAGCGCCGAGGACCAGCTGCGGGTGGTGCCGACGGCGAGCACGATCGTCAGCGCCTCGACGGCCTCGACCGCGCAGGCCAGAAACACAGAAACCGCGAGGCCGAACTCGGCGCCGCTCATCGGCTGATCTGGGGGAGGCTTCGCATCACTCGCGCGCTCGATTGTCGCGCACGCCGTGACGGCGAGCCCGCCGTCTGCTCCTGACGCCCGGCAGGTAACGCGCTGCTAACCGCACGGTCCTGCGGACCCGAGATATTTACCGTCCCCGCCCACAGCGATATCCGAGGAGACGCCGCGATGACGCACGAGTCCTACAAGGCCTGGCTCGAGGAGATGCCGATCGACGACGTGCGCCGGAAAATAGGCCGCCTCGAGCGCAAGCTCGCCGACCTGCACGTGCTCGAGCGCCTGTACGACGAGCGACACGGCGGTGGCGAGGCCGAGGCCGGCGCGGCGGAGGCGGCGCCAGACGAAACCGCTCCAGAGGCAGCGCCGGCGCCCGGCGAGGACGACCGCTCGGAGTCAGAGAGCGAGGCCCGGGAGGGCGAAGACGGCGAGGGTTGAAGCGCACGCGCGCGGCCGGCTCCCACGAGCGGGCCCTCCGCGCCGCTTGCGGCAGCCGACGCGGTCCTCGCGGCCGCGAGGGCTTTGCGCGCGCTCGTGGTCGTCCTGCTCGAGCGTGCGCGGGGGCGACGCTGACTTCGCGCGCGCGAGCGGCTGGCTTCCGCTCGCGACTCGCCGCTCGCCACTCGCCGCGCTAGCGGTGGCCGCGCCCGCGCGGGCGCATGCGCCTTCGCGGTTCCTGGACCGCGCGATCCTCGCCGGCCCGCCGTCCCTCGTTGTGGTCGTCGCCGCCCCCGCCGGCGGCGACGTCGTCCTCGAGCACGACGATCACGACGAACATCACGAACGCGCCGGTGGCGCCGAGCGCGGCGAGCACGCCGCAGACGATCGACCACGGCGACGGGAGCAGCGCCGCCGCGATCGTGCCGACCACTGCGGTGGTGGCGAACACGAACCAGGCCCGTCGCGGGCGCACCGGTGGCGGGATCGCGCGACGCGGCGGCCCAGGGTTCACCCCGCCACCATAAACTCGACTCCACCGATGAGCGACTTCCTGTTCGACGAGGCGACGCGCAGCTACTACGCTCAGCGCGCGCCCGAATACGACGACTGGTGGCTGGGGACCGGCCTGTTCGCGCAGCGGGAGCGGCCCGGCTGGGACGATGAGGTCGCCGAGCTGATCGAGCTCATTGCCGGTCTCCCGCCGCTGCGCATCCTCGACGTCGGCTGCGGCACCGGCTTCCTCACCGCCCATCTCAGCGGTGAGGTGACGGCGCTTGACCAGAGCACGGAGATGCTGGCGATCGCCGCCACGCGCATCGGCCGCGAGGATCGCGTGATCTGCGGCGAGGCGCTTCCCCTGCCGTTCACCGACGACGACTTCGACATCGTCTTCACCAGCCACCTCTACGGCCACCTCCCACCCGGTGAGCGCGAAGCGTTCCTGGCCGAGGCCCGCCGCGTCGCCCCCGGGCTGCTCGTCGTGGACGCGGCGATGCGCGACGGCGTCGAGCCGGCCGGCTGGGAGGAGCGCGTGCTGAACGACGGTTCGCGCCACCGCGTCTACAAGCGCTTTTTCCATGCCGGCGAGCTCGCCGAGGAAATCGGCGGGACCGTGCTGCACGACGGCCGCTGGTTCGTCGTGGCCGCCGCCTGAGGGCGCGCTGCACGCCCGCGTGCCAGCCGCAGTCGCGCAACCTGCGTGTGGCGCGCCAGCTCGACACGCCCACCACGCGGGCGCGCAGCGCGGCCGGGCAGCATGGTCCGCGCGGGCGGCTACACTGGAGTAGAAGCTCCACCCCTGAGTGCCCCAGCTCCCGCATTCTCACGTGGCCTTGCCAAACGCGGAGCAGCAAGGAGGCAAGCAATGCCCGACCCCGCCGAGAAGCGCGGCTCCGAACGACCAACGCCGGCCTCTACGTCGTTCAACGATCTGATCAAGGAAGTCGCACGCCGCAACGAGGAAGCGCACCGCGAGGCGCTCAAGCTGCGCGTCGCCAGCGGGCGAGCCGCCCGCGAGCAGAAGCGCGCACGCGACCTTCGCTGATCCGCGCGACGCCGCCTGAGGCGGTCCGCCGGGTGCCTATGCTGTCCTCATGGTCGTAAGGGTGATCGAGCAGCATCCGGTCGCTCCGCGTGGGCGCCGCAGTCGCCGAGGACTGCTCGGCGCCCTCGCGGGCCTGGCCGTTGTGGTGGTTGCCGCCGCAGTCCTGATCGTCACCGTCTGGTCGGGAGCGACACTCACCCCCGATCAGACGGCGCTTGCGAAGGTCACGCTGCAGCCGTTCGCCGGCACCCTCGTACGGGCTGCGGCATTCGGGCCGGACGGGAGCCCCATCCGCTTGAGCCGCGACGGCGGGCGCCTGACGCCGCTCCAGCTCCTGACCCCGGGCGAGCTGATCTCTGTGGATGTCGTGATCCGCCGGCCGGGATGGCTCGGCTGGGCGCTTGGCAGCCTGCGCGACGAGCGCCTGACCGTGCGCGCACCGGTCGCGCAGACCGCCGACTCCTGGCTGAGCGTCGCGCCGGGCGCGCCGGTGCGGATCCGCTTCGATCAACCGGTCAGCTCCGTGTCCTATGCCACCGGCGGCCAGCCCGCCGTGCACCTCGCGCTCGCCGGACCCACCGCCACCGTCACGCTGGCCGGCCTCGGCGGTGCGGGCACCGCGGAGATCAGCGCCGCTGTGCGCCCGTGGGAGAAGCTCGGCACGCCACTCGCCGTGACCTGGCTGCCGCCGTCGAGCACGCCGGTCGTGCTCGCCAGCCCTGCTCCGGGTTCGAACCTGGCGCCTGCCGGCGCGATCACGCTGACCTTCTCCGAGCCCGTGGCGAAGCTGCTCGGCGCCTCGCGGCCGGCACTGACGCCGTCCACGCCCGGCTCGTGGCACGAAACCGACAGCCACACGCTGGTGTTCACGCCGTCGGGGCTCGGCGCTCCGCTCGGCAGCCAGTTGAGCCTCGCGCTGCCTGCCGCGATGGCGGTCGCCGCGCCGTCTGGCGCTCTTGGCAGTCCCGTCGCGCGGCTCTCCTGGACCGTGCCGCTCGGCTCGACGCTTCGGCTGCAGCAACTGCTCGCACAGCAGGGCTATCTGCCGCTGCGCTGGCAGCCGGCGGGCGCGGAGGTCGCCGACACGGCGCTCGCGCAGAGCGCCGCCGCTGTCGCGGCGCCCAGGGGGAGCTTCCGCTGGCGCTATCCGCACACGCCGGTCGAGCTGACCGCGCTTTGGCACCCGGGTTCGCCCAACCAGGTCACGCGCGGGGCGGTGATGACCTTCGAACGCACCCACGCTCTCGCCGTCGACGGCCTGGCCGGGCCGATGGTCTGGCACGCGCTGCTCGCCGACGCCGTCGCCGGCCGCCACTACGGCACGCCCTACAGCTACGTATACGTCCACAGCCAGGTCCCGCAGAAGCTCACCCTCTGGAGCGCCGGGCACATCATCCTCACCTCACCCGGGAACACGGGCATCCCCTCCCGGCCCACGGCGCCAGGCACCTTCGAGGTGTTCGAGCACGTCGCGTCCGGCACGATGAGCGGCACGAACCCGGACGGCTCCCACTACCACGACCCGGGCATCCGCTGGATCAGCTACTTCAACGGCGGCGACGCGCTCCACGCCTTCCCGCGAGCCTCCTATGGGACGCCGCAGAGCCTCGGCTGCGTCGAGCTCCCGCTCACGGCCGCAGCGAAGGTGTGGCCCTACACACCGGTCGGAACGCTGGTCACGATCGAGAACAGCTGAAGCGCCCGCCGCCCCGGAGCGCCGCGGCCGCGCTCACGCTCCCAACAGCTCGCTGTCGCTCGCCCCGCCGCGCCCTGCTGCCCGCGTCGCGCGGCGCAGCCTCGCGGCCAGTGCCGGCGTCAACGCTCCCGCCTCCAGCCGCCAGCGCCAGTTGCCGCCGGCACGCCCCGGCACGTTCATGCGTGCCTCGTTGCCGAGCCCGAGGACGTCCTGCGCCTGCATGATCGCCAGGCGCGCCGGCGAGGACAGCGCGAGTGAGATCAGGCCCCACTCCGGCTCGCGCGCGTGGATGCCGCGCGCGTCCATGGCCTGCTCGACGCGCCGGCGCGTCGCCGCGTCGAGGCCATCCCACCAACCGCGGACCGGCGGCTGGTCGTGCGTCGCGGTGTAGACGACGGTGTTCTCGCGGTGGTTCTGCGGCCGATGAGGACTGCGCGCGTCGAGCCGCTCGAAGCCGAACTCGAGCACCGCCATCCCGGGCAGGGCGAGCTCCTCGCGCAGGCGCCGCACCGGCCCGGTGATCACACCCAGGTCCTCCGCGATCAGCGCCAGCTCGCCGAGCTCCCGGCGGGCCGCATCGAACGGCGCCCGGCCGGGGCCACGGCGCCAACGCCCGCCGCGGGCGTCGGGAGCCCCCTCGGGCACCGACCAGTAGGCGACGAAGCCGCGGAAGTGGTCGATGCGCGCAAGATCGAAAAGCTCGAAGCTCCGACGCAGCCGCTCGACCCACCAGCGGTAGCGACGGCGGGCGAGCGCCGGCCAGTCATAGAGCGGATTGCCCCACAGCTGGCCCCGGCTCGCGTACAGGTCGGGCGGCACGCCGGCGACCACGCCGCGCTGGAACAGCTCAGGATGGGCCCATTGGTCGGCTCCCGCCGGAGCGACATAGATCGGCAGGTCTCCGATCAGGCGCACCCCCCGCGCCGCCGCGTAGCTGCGGAGCAGCGCCCACTCCCGTTCGAAGCGGACCTGGTCGCGCAGCGCCCGGCGCCCCCCCGCGAAGCGCTCCCAGTCGAGGATCCAGAAGGCGTGGCGGGCGCGAAACTCAGCCTCCTCCGCTCGCGAGACCGCCGCGCCCGGGTCGGCAAGCAGGGCCGGCGAGGCGGCGAACACCGAGCGTGACTTGTACGGCGAGCCGAAGCGATCCGGCGGGCCGAGCGGCAGCATCTGCCACCACGACTGCCCGGCGGCGGCCAGCCAGTCCACGAAGGCGAAGGCCTCGGCGCCCAGACGCCCGCCCGGCAGCGAGGTCGGGTGCAACTGGACGCCGCTCGAGCGCGGAATGTTCACGCCCGCGACGCTACCTGCCCGGGCGGCCAGGAGGGGCGGTCCGCCCGGCGCGCCTGCGCCCGAGGGCCCGGTGCGTGAGACTACGGGTTGTGCCTGCGCAGGCGAGCGCCAAGCCCCCGCCCCGTGTCCACATCGAGGATCCGCAGCCACTCCTCGACTGTGGGCGCTACGCCGTCAAGGCCTGCGTCGGCGACCGCGTCGATGTGAGCGCGACGATTTTTCGCGACGGCCACGACAGGCTGCGCGCCGTCGTGCGCTACCGGGGCCCCGGCGAGCGCGAGTGGAGCGAGGCGCCGATGCGCCAAAGCGACACCGGTGCCGGCGGCGACCGCTGGTCGGGATCCTTCACGGTCGCTGCGCAGGGGCGCTGGGAATGGGCGGTCGAGGGCTGGGCCGACGCCGAGGCCAGCTGGCGCGATGAGCTCGAGCGCAAGCTCGCCGCCGGAGCGGTGGACCTCTCAGCCGAGCTGCTCGAGGGGGCGGCGCTGCTCACCGGCGTCGCGGCTCGCGCGAGCGGCGCCGATCGCGACAGGATCGAGGCGGCGGCCGCGCTGCTCGCCGACCCGCAGATCCCGCAGCGCCAGCGCAGCGAGCAGGCGCTCGACGCGGCGCTGCGCTCGCTTTGCGATCGCTACCCCGACCGCTCGCGCTCGACGCTGATGGCCCCGGCCGCCGAGATCGACGTCGACCGCCTGCGCGCCCGCTTCGGCTCCTGGTATGAGCTCTTTCCCCGCTCCTTCGGCGGCCTGTGCGGGGTCGCCGAACAACTTGAGGGCCTCGCCTCACTCGGCTTCGACGTTGTCTACATGCCGCCGATCCATCCGATCGGTCACACCCATCGCAAGGGGCGAAACAACGCGCTGGTCGCCGCGGCCGGCGACCCGGGCAGCCCGTGGGCGATCGGCTCGAAGGACGGCGGTCACACCGCGCTGCACCCAGAGCTCGGAACGCTCGAGGACTTCGATCGGCTGGTCGAAGCCGCGCACGAGGCGGGGATCGAGCTGGCGCTTGACTTCGCGATCCAGTGCTCGGCCGATCACCCGTGGCTGCGCGAGCACCCCGAGTGGTTCCACCACCGCCCCGACGGAACGCTGCGCTACGCGGAGAACCCACCCAAGCGCTACGAGGACATCTACAACGTCAACTTCGACTGCGCGGACTGGCGCGCGCTGTGGCAGGCGCTGCTCGAGGTCGTGGAGTTCTGGGTGGCGCGCGGCGTGCGGATCTTCCGCGTCGACAACCCGCACACCAAGCCGCTCGCCTTCTGGCAGTGGCTGATCGAGGAGGTGCGTGGCCGCGAGCCAGACGTGCTGTTCCTGGCCGAGGCCTTCACGCGCTCCGCGCCGCTGCGCGCGCTCGCGAAGATCGGCTTCAACCAGTCATACACCTACTTCACCTGGAAGAACTCGCGCCGCGAGCTCGAGGAGTACGTGTCCGAGCTGGCGAGCTCGGGTATGCAGCTGTACTGCCGCCCCAACTTCTTCGTCAACACGCCTGACATCCTGAGCGAGTATCTGCAGCATGGCGGGCCGCCGGCGTTTCGGGCGCGGCTTGTGCTCGCCGCGACCCTGTCCCCCAGCTATGGCATCTATTCGGGCTTCGAGAACTACGAGAACGTCGCCGCCGCACCCGGCTCGGAGGAGTACGCGGACTCGGAGAAGTACGAGCTGCGCCGGCGCACGCTCGACGGCCCGCTGCTGCCCCTGGTCGGCGCGCTCAACCAGATTCGCCGCGGCCATCCGGCGCTCCAGCGCCTCGACAACGTCAGCTTCCTCGAGACCGAGAACGAGGCGCTCATCGCCTACGCCAAAACGGCGCCGGGTGAGACCCTGATCGTGGTCGTCAACCTCGACCCCGGGCAGGTCCAGGAGGGCGTCGTGATCGTCCCCTCCGGGCTCGGGCTGGCACCCACCTACGAAGTCGCAGACCTGCTCGGCGGCGATCGCTTCAGCTGGCGCCTCGGGCGCAACTTCGTCCGCCTGGACCCGGCCGAGCGCCCCGCGCACCTGCTCGCAACGGCGCCATCCGAGTGAGCGTTCCGTGACCCCGCCCGGACAATGGTTCGAGTCCAACCCGCTGTGGTTCAAGACCGCGGTCTTCTACGAGATCCACATTCGCGGCTTCTACGACGGCAACGGTGACGGCTCTGGCGACTTCCGCGGCCTGACCGAGAAGCTCGACTACCTCGAGTGGCTGGGCATCGACTGCGTCTGGCTTCTGCCGATGTACGCCTCGCCGCTCGGCGACGGCGGCTACGACATCGCCGACTTCAAGGCCGTCCACCCCGACTACGGCACGATCGAGGACGCCCGCGTGTTCATCGAGGCCGCCCACCAGCGCGGCATTCGCGTGATCGCCGACCTCGTGATGAACCACACCTCGAGCGCGCACCCGTGGTTCCAGGCCTCGCGCTCCTCGCCCGCCTCGCCGAAGCGCAACTGGTACGTGTGGTCGGAGGATCCGACGCGCTACCCGGACGCGCGGATCATCTTCGTCGACAGCGAGCTCTCGAACTGGAGCTACGACGAGCAGGCCGGCGCCTACTACTGGCATCGCTTCTTCCACCACCAGCCGGATCTCAACTACGACGAGCCCCAGGTGCAGGAGGCGATGCTCGACGTGCTCCGCTTCTGGCTGGACCTCGGCCTGGACGGGTTCCGCCTCGACGCCGTGCCCTACCTCTACGAGCGCGACGGCACCAACTGCGAGAACCTGCCGGAGACGCATGCCTTCCTGCGCAGGGTGCGTGCAACGGTCGACGCCGAGTATCTCGACCGCGTGCTGCTCGCCGAGGCCAACCAGTGGCCCGAGGACGTCGTCGAGTATTTCGGCGACGGCGACGAGTGCCACATGGCGTTCCACTTCCCGGTCATGCCCCGCATGTTCATGGCGCTGCGGCGCGAGCAGGCGGCACCGATCCTCGAGATCCTCGACCAGACGCCGGCGATCCCCGACAGCGCGCAGTGGGGCCTGTTCCTGCGCAACCACGACGAGCTGACGCTCGAGATGGTCAGCGACGAGGAGCGCGACTACATGTATGCCGAGTACGCCAAGGATCCGCGAATGAAGATCAATCTCGGCATCCGCAGGCGCCTGGCGCCGCTGCTCGACAACAGCCGCGACGAGATCGAGCTGCTCACCGCGATCATGTTCTCGCTGCCAGGCAGCCCTGTGCTCTACTACGGCGACGAGATCGCGATGGGCGACAACGTCTACCTGGGCGACCGCGACGGCGTGCGCACGCCGATGCAATGGTCCGGCGATCGCAACGGGGGATTCAGCCGAGCCGACTTCGCGCAGCTGTATTCGGCGCCGCTGATGGACCCGGTCTACGGCTTCCAGGCTGTCAACATCGAGGCGCAGCTGCGGACGCCAACCTCGCTGCTGCGCTGGCTGCGCCGCTTCATCGCGCTGCGCAAGGAGCATCCGGTGTTCGGACTCGGCAGCTACGAGGCGCTGCACCCCGACAACCCTCGGATCTTCGCGCACGTCCGTCGCTACGAGGACGACATCGCGCTGTGCGTGCACAACCTCGGGCGCTCGGCGCAGGCCGTCGAGCTCGACCTCGCCAGCCACGAGGGCCGCTATCCACAGGAGATGTTCGGGCGCTCGCGCTTCCCGCGCATCGGCACCCTCCCCTACCTGCTCACGCTCGCGCCGCGCGGCTTCTTCTGGTTCCTGCTCACCGCTCCCGACGAAGAGGACGATCCCGATGACCGCAGATGACCTAGCCCGCGCGATCCGGGCCGGCGATCCCGGCGCGCTGCCCGAGGACGCCCTCGCATCCTGGGTCACCGCGCAGCGCTGGTTCAGCTCGAAGCTGCGCGACGTGCACGAGTTCCGTGTGCTCGATCTGATCGCCCTGGAATCGGAGGATCCCGTCGTCGCCATCGCGATCGCCGAAGCGCGCTTCGGCTCAGGCCGCCACGAGGTCTACCAGGTACCGATCGCCGTGCGGCCGCTCAGCTCCGGCTGGGACCAGGGCGTGATCCACACAAGCGCCGGCCACGTCGTCTACGACGCGCTGATCGACACGGCAGCCGACGCGGTGCTGGCGCGCCAGTTCGCGGCGGGCGCGACGATCGAGCGCCCGGCCGGCTGTGTGCGCTTTCACTGGAACTCCGCCGTCGCTCCGCCTTCGGCGGCACCGGTGACGCGCGCAATGGGGGCCGAGCAGTCCAACACGTCGGTCGTGCTCGACGAGCGCCTCGCGCTCAAGGTCTTCCGCCGCATCCAGCCGGGCATCAACCCGGAGCTCGAGATGCTGCGCTTCCTTGCCGCGCAGGGCTTCACCCAGATAGCGGAGCTGGCCGGCTGGTGCGTCTACACGGGCGAGTTGATGGACGCGACACTCGGCGTCGTGCAGCGCTACGTCGGCGGCTCGCGCGACGGCTGGGAGGTCGCGCTCGACGCGCTCGTCGCCGAGGATCGCTCGTTCCTCGACCGCCTCGGCGAGCTCGGCTCGGTCACCGGGGCCATGCACGCGACGCTCTCCTCGGTCGCCGATGACCCGGACTTCGCCCCCGAGGAGCCGACGGTCGAGACCCTCTCGCTGCTGATCGCCACGATCGATGAGCAGATCGAGCGGACCTTCGACGACCTTCCCGAGCTGCCGGCGCTCGCGGCGATCGCGGGGCGCGGCGAGGAGGTCCGCGACCATCTGCAGTCGCTTGCTCACATCGGCGTGCGCGGCCGCCTGATTCGCGTGCACGGCGACTACCACCTCGGCCAGACCGTGTTCGGCCCCGACGGCTGGGTAATCCTCGACTTCGAGGGCGAGCCGGCGCGCCCGCTGCTTGAGCGCCGCCGCAAGCGCTCGCCGCTGCGCGATGTGGCGGGCATGTTGCGGTCGTTCGCATACGCAGCCGCTGCGGCGGAGTTCCTGCGCGGGGCGCGCGTACCCGAAGGCTGGGAGACCGAGGCCCGGACACGCTTCCTCGACGGCTACATGGCGTCGGCCGATCCCGCGATCCTGCCGATCGGGCAGGCCTCGATCGAGAAACTGCTGGCGATCCTCGAGCTCGAGCGGGCGATGTACGAGCTCGCCTACGACCTCAACAACCGCCCGGACTGGGTCCCGATCGCCGTCGCCTCGATCTCGCGGCTGCTGGAACCCGCGGAGTCCTGATCGCGCCACGCGTGCCGGGATGCCCAACATGGCGCTGAAGCAGGACGAAATCGAGCGGATCGTCGCGCGCGACCACTCCGACCCCCACCACGTGCTCGGGGCGCACCCGGCGCGCACCGGCGTGCGAATCACCGCCTACCGCCCCGACGCCGACGCCGTCATCGTGCACGCCGGTGCGGCCGAGCCGCTGCGCCTGCGGCGCGTCCATGCGAGCGGCTTGTTCTCGGGCGTCGCCAAGGGCGCCACGCTGCCGCTGCGCTACGAGCTGGAGGTCCGCTACCCCGGCGGCGAGCACTTCCGGCTGCGCGACCCCTACGCCTTTCTCCCCACGCTCGGTGACGTCGACATCCACCTGCTCGCGGAGGGCCGCCACGAGCAGCTCTATCAGCGCCTCGGCGCCCACCCCCGCGAGATCGGCGACGCCGGCGGCACATCCTTCGCGGTGTGGGCTCCCTCGGCGCGTTCGGTCAGCGTTGTCGGGGACTTCAATTCGTGGGACGGGCGCCTGAACCCGATGCGCTCACTCGGCGCGTCGGGAGTGTGGGAGCTGTTCGTGCCGGACGTCGGCGAGGGCTCGCATTACAAGTACGAGATCCGCACCCAGGCCGGGCAGCTCGAGCTCCGCGCGGACCCGGTCGCCTTCGAGGCCGAGGTCCCTCCGGGCACCAACTCGATCGTGCACCGCTCCCACCACACGTGGCACGACGGCGACTGGCTGCGCGGGCGCGAGGCGCTCGACCCGATCGCGGGCCCGACCAGCATCTACGAGGTTCACCTGGGCTCCTGGCGCCTGAACACGCTCGAAGGAAACCGCCCGCTGACCTACCTCGAACTGGCCGACGAGCTCGCCGCCTACGTCGGCGACCTCGGCTTCAGCCATGTCGAGCTGATGCCCGTGATGGCACATCCGTTCGCCGGCTCCTGGGGCTATCAGGTGACCTCCTACTACGCGCCCTCCCCGCGCTTCGGGTCTCCAGACGATTTCCGCGACTTCATCGACCGCCTGCACGGGCACGGCATCGGCGTGCTGCTCGACTGGGTGCCGGCCCACTTCCCGCGCGACGACTGGGCGCTCGCGCGATTCGACGGCACGGCGCTGTACGAGCACGCCGATCCGCGCCGCGGCGCGCACCCGGACTGGGGGACGCTGGTCTTCAACCTCGGGCGCAACGAGGTGCGCAACTTCCTGATCGCCAACGCCCTGTTCTGGCTGCGCGAGTACCACGCCGACGGGATCCGCGTCGACGCCGTCGCCTCGATGCTCTACCGCGACTATTCCCGCAAACCGGGCGAATGGGTGCCCAACGAGTACGGCGGGCGCGAGGACCTCGAGGCCGTCGCCTTCCTGAAGGAGTGCAACGAGGTCCTCTACGGGCGTGAGCCCGGGATCGTCACGGTTGCCGAGGAATCGACCGCCTGGCCCGGCGTCTCGCGTCCGACCTATCTGGGTGGCCTCGGCTTCGGCGCAAAGTGGAACATGGGCTGGATGCACGACACGCTCGCCTACTTCTCGCACGAGCCGATCCACCGCAGCTTCCACCACGACGAGCTGACCTTCAGCCTGTTGTACGCCTTCAGCGAGAACTTCATCCTGCCGCTCAGCCACGACGAGGTGGTGCACGGCAAGGGGTCGCTGCTGGCACGGATGCCCGGCGACCGCTGGCAGCGGTTCGCGAACCTGCGAGCGCTGTACGGGTACATGTGGGCCCACCCCGGCAAGAAGCTCCTGTTCATGGGCCAGGAGTTCGCGCAGGAGGCGGAGTGGAGCCACGAGCGCTCGCTCGACTGGCATCTGCTGGGCGAGGGCGAGCACGCCGGGATCCAGGCGCTCGTGCGCGACCTCAACAACGTCTATCGCGCCGAGCCGGCGCTGTGGCGCGCGGACAACGTCGCGGAGGGATTTCGCTGGCTCGAAGCCGGAGACGCCGCCGCCAACGTGATCGCGTTCATCCGCTCAGGCGACGGGCGCGATCTGGTCTGCGTCGCCAACAACTCTCCGGTCGTGCGCGAGGGCTACCGCGTCGGCCTGCCCTGCGGCGGGCGCTGGCATGAGGTTCTGAACACCGACTCCGACCGCTACGGCGGCGCCGGCGTCGCCAACGCCGGCTCGCTGGCGGCCGACGAGCTGCCCTGGAACGACCAGAGCCACTCCATCTCGCTGACCCTGCCGGCGCTCGCAGTGCTGTGGCTCGCGCCCGAGTAGCGGGCCCGGCGGGAGCGTGCGACCCGATCGCGCACAGGCGGCTCGGCGGCGAGCGTCCCGGCAGCGGGCCGATGACGGAATACTGTGCGGCTTCGCCGCGCGGCCAGTCCAGCCACCGACCCGGGAAGTCAGCGACACCTCGCCGATGAGCACCGCCAACACCAACGCCAGCCCCGAGCGCCCGCTCACGGCGCCGCCAGCGGCCCGCGCCGGGGAGCAGCGGCCGTGACGGTCGCCTGGCGCGGGCAGCCGTTCCCGCTCGGTGCAACCTGGGATGGCCGGGGCACGAACTTCTCGCTCTTCTCCGAGCACGCCGAGAAGGTCGAGCTGTGCCTGTTCGATGACGACGACAAAGAGACGCGCATCGCGATCGAGCACCAGACCGCGCACAACTGGCACGCATACCTGCCGGGAGTCGGGCCGCGCCAGCACTACGGCTATCGCGTGCACGGTCCCTACGCACCCGCCCAGGGACTGCGGTTCAACGCCGACAAGCTGCTGCTGGACCCCTATGCCAAGGCGATCGTCGGCGAGTTGCGCGCGGACGCGGCCAACGTGCTGCCCTACGTGCCCGACCACGACAACCCCGATGCCGACCTCGAGCCCGACGACGAGGACTCCGCGCCGGCGATGCCGCGTTGCGTCGTCGTCGATGAGAGCTTCGACTGGGAGGACGACCGCCACCCGCGCCGCCGCTGGGCCGAGACCGTGATCTATGAGACCCACGTCAAGGGCTTCACGCGGCGCCTGGAGCAAACTCGCGAGGACCTGCGCGGAACCTACGCCGCGATGGCCTCCGAATCGGCGGTCGCCTATCTGCGCGACCTCGGCGTGACCGCGGTGGAGCTGCTGCCGGTGCACCACATCATCGACGAAACCTTCCTCGCCGATCGCGGCCTTTCCAACTACTGGGGCTACAGCTCGATCGGCTACCTGGCGCCCCACGCCGGCTACGCCGCGACCGGCGACCGCGGCGAACAGCTCAACGAGTTCAAGGGCATGGTCAAGGCCCTGCACCGCGCCGGCATCGAGGTGATCCTCGACGTCGTCTACAACCACACGGCCGAGGGCAACCACCTGGGGCCGATGCTCTCGTTCAGGGGGGTCGACAACGCCGCCTACTACCGCCTGATGCCCGACGACCCCCGCCACTACATGGACTTCACCGGCACGGGCAATTCGCTGAACCCGGTCCAGCCGACCGTTCTGCGCCTGATCATGGACTCGTTGCGCTACTGGGTGATGGAGTGCCACGTCGACGGCTTCCGCTTCGATCTGGCAGCGGCGCTGGCGCGCGAGTTCTACGACGTCGACCGCCTGTCTGCGTTCTTCGACATCATCTACCAGGATCCGGTGCTCTCGCAGGTCAAGCTGATCGCGGAGCCCTGGGACGTCGGCCCGGGCGGCTATCAGGTCGGCAACTTCCCGGTGCTGTGGTCGGAGTGGAACGGGATGTACCGCGACACGATGCGCGATTTCTGGCGCGGCGACGCCAGCGTGGCCGACTTCGCGCGGCGCTTCACCGGGTCAAGCGACCTCTACCAGTCAGACGGGCGCCGGCCGTTCGCCTCGATCAACTTCATCACCGCACACGACGGTTTCACGCTGCGCGACCTGGTGTCCTACAACGAGAAGCACAACGAGGCAAACGGCGAGTCCGGGCGTGACGGCACCGACGACAACCGCTCATGGAACTGCGGTGCCGAGGGACCCACCGATGACCCAGCGATCGCTGGGCTGCGTGAACGCCAGCAGCGCAACTTCCTCGCCACGCTGTTTCTCTCGCAGGGCGTGCCGATGCTGCTCGGAGGTGACGAGTTCGGCCGCACGCAGAACGGCAACAACAACGCTTGGTGCCAGGACAACACGATCTCCTGGTACGGGTGGGAGCACGAGGAGTGGCAGCAGCGGCTGCTGGCGTTCACGCGCCGGCTGATCGCGCTGCGCGCCAAGCACCCGGTGTTCAGGCGCACCGAGTTCCTCGCCGGGCGCGAGCAGGAGGGATCCGGGCTGCCGGATGCCTGGTGGTTTCGCACCGACGGCCGGCGCATGACCCAGCGCGACTGGGCAAACAAGGGAGCCGGCACGGTGGGGGTGTTTCTCAACGGCGATGAGATCACCGAAACGACCCGCGAAGGCGAGCCGATCGTCGATGACTGCTTCCTGCTGCTGTTCAACGCCCATCACGACGACGTCGAGATGCGGCTACCCAACCAGAGCTTTGGCCAGGAGTGGGCGCTCGAGCTCTCGACGCTCGAGCCGGAGCTTGCGCCCGGCGCGGAAACCTTCCTCGCGCGCGACACGCTCCCGCTCGCCGCGCGATCGCTGCTCCTGCTGAAGCGTGCGCGACCGCAGCGGCCGGGAGCCTAGGCGGCGCCGGCGCCGCTCAGAGCGGCTCGTCCTCGTCCTCGCGCCAGCGCCGGAAGAGCTCGGTGAACTCCTCGCGCATCTGGGGGGTGAAATCGCCGGGCACGAGGCGGCCGGTCAGCCGGATCGTCTCGCGCATCTGCGCCAGGTATTCGGTGCAGTGCGGGCAGCCCGCGAGGTGGCGCTCGAGGCGCCGGCGCTCGCCGCGCGGGAGCGCGCCCTCGAGATAGTCGCTGACGAGTTCGACGACCTCCTGGCACACCATCGGGCGTCCCCGCAGAAGCATCGTCAGCTCCCTCCAAGCGCGGTCTCGAGCGCCCGGCGCAGCTGGCTGCGGCCGCGGTGCAGCAGCACTCGCTGGTTGGCCTGCGAGAGCGAGAGCACGGCGCAGACCTCGTCGCTGTCGAGGCCGTCGATGTCGCGCAGCGTGACAACAGCCCGCTGGCGCGGGGGCATCTGCTCGAGCGCCGCATTGATCTGCGAAGCCAGCGCCGCGGCACCGAGGCGCTCCTCCGCGTCCTCGACCCAGTGCTCAGGCGGCGAGGACCACGCCCCCGCCGCGTCGAAGCGCGCGCGGTCGACCGCCGGAGCAGCGTCACCGACGGCGATGCTGCGCGCCTCGCGCACGCCCGTGGTGCGGGCGCGGTTCACGAGGATCGCCAGCAACCAGGTGCGAAGCGTCGAGCGTCCCTCGAAGCGATCGATGCCGCGCAGGACACCGAGCCAGGTGTCCTGGACCACCTCTTCGGCGACGGCGCGCGAGGAGACGAAGTTGGAGGCGAGGCGGAGCATGGCATCGTGGTGAGCGGCGACGAGTGCGACGAACGCCGCCTCGTCACCTGCCCGCAGG
>JBEKSK010000006.1:0-24195 GCA_049517155.1 Solirubrobacteraceae bacterium | reverse complement strand
CGGCGGCCGCGACGGAGTGCGAGCGGACGGGGTGAACCTTGCTGATGATCCCGACCGACACCCCTTCGCGCGCGGCGGCGAGGGCTGCGCGCTGGCCGGCGAGGCCGGCGCCGATGATCAATACGTCGTGTTCGGGCATGGTTTGTGTGGACGGGTCGGGCGGGGTCGTCTGCGAGGCCGGACTCTATAGGGCCGCCGACGGATTCATCGCACGGCGGATGCTCGGCAGCGTCAGCACGCCCGCCAGCCGGCCGTCTGCGTCGACCGCGACGATCGCGCCGAGCCGGCGCAGGCCATCGGAGCGCAGCGCCGTCTCGAGCGTGGCGGAGGCGTCGATGCGCCACGGCGGCGAATCGATCGAAACCTCCGCTGCCGTAAGCGCTGGACGGCCCTCGCGCAACTCGTGGTCGAGGCGCTCCTTCAGCAGCAGCCCGCGGTAGCGGCCGTCCTCGTCGGCCACCACCAGCCAGGGCGTGGCATCGCCGGCGAAGTATTCGGACTCGGCGTCGAGCAGGGTCGTCGCCGACGGAATCGTCACGGGCCGGCGGTCCATGATGTCGGCGACCGTGACGTCGCGGATCCGCGCGCCGACCGTCGCCTGCGCCAGCGCCTGGCGCGCCGATTGGGTCAGGAACAGCCCGATCAGCACGAACCACAGCCCGCTGGTCGTGTAGCTCTCGAGCACTAGCGCGACGCCGCCGACGATCACGACGACGCCGAAAGCCTGGCCGAGCCGCGCGCAGGCGGCCGTGGCGCGATTGGGGTCGCCGGTGATACGCCAGACGGCGGCTCGCGCGATCCGCCCGCCGTCGAGCGGGAACGCGGGCAGCAGGTTGAAGGCGAGCAGCACGAAGTTGATCAGCGCGAGCCAGCCGAGCAGCACGAGCGGGGCGCCGGCGCGCAGACCGGACTGCAGCAGCGCCACGTCGAGGAAGTGGTGGAAGCTGCCGAAGGCCAGGCCGAGCGCGACGCAGACCGCGATCACCAGCGCGTTGACAGCGGGCCCCGCGGCGGCCATCGCGAACTCGGCGCCGGGGGAGGCGGTCTCGCCGCGGGTGCGGGTGAAACCGCCGAGCGCCCACAGGTCGACGCCCTCGATCGCCATCCCCTGGTGGCGTGCGACCAGCGCATGCCCGAGTTCGTGGGCGACGACCGTGGCGAAGAACAACAGCGCCCCGAGCACGGCGACGATGAACGCCTGCGTGCTGTTCGGGAGGATCTGCCCGAAGTAGCCGTTCAGCGCGTAGATCACGAAGAACAGCACCAGGAACCACCAGCGGCTGACGCCGACGCGGATCCCGAACAGCTGTCCGAGCCGGATCGTGTCGGAGCCGCGCACCGCTCAATCCTACGGTGAGGAGCGATAGCATCGGCCCCCCGAGCGAAAGGAACACCGTTGGGCTACGAAGTGACTCTCATCCCCGGCGACGGCACCGGCCCCGAGCTTGCGGAGGCCACTCGCCGCGTGCTCGAGGCGACCGGCGTCGCGTTCGACTGGGATGTACAACAAGCAGGAATCGACGAGTACGAAAGCTCGGGCAACCCGTTTCCGCCGGCGACACTCGACTCGCTCAAGCGGACGAAGGTGGGGATCAAGGGCCCGACGACGACACCGGTCGGCTCCGGCTTCCGCTCGGTCAATGTGCTGCTGCGCAAGGAGCTCGACCTCTACGCGTGTGTGCGCCCGTGCAAGTCCTACCCGGGTGTGCGCACGCGTTTTCCAGAGACCGATCTGGTGATCATCCGCGAGAACACCGAGGACCTCTACGCCGGGATCGAGTTCGAGCGCGGCACGCCGGAGAACGCCCGCCTGCGCGAGCTGCTCGCCGAGCTCGGATCGACGGTGCGCGAGGACTCCGGCATCTCGATCAAGCCGATCTCGGTATTCGGCTCCGAGCGGATCGTCGAAGCGGCGTTCGACTACGCCAAGCGCAACGGCCGCCGCAAGGTCACCGCGGTCCACAAGGCCAACATCATGAAATTCTCCGACGGCCTGTTCCTCGAGGTCGCGCGCGATGTCGCGACTCGCCATCCCGAGATCGAGTTCGAGGACCGGATCGTCGACAACCTCTGCAATCAGCTGGTCTCGCGGCCCGAGGAGTACGACGTGCTGGTGCTGCCAAACCTCTACGGCGACATCGTCTCGGACCTGGCTGCCGGGATGATCGGCGGCCTCGGCTTCGCCGGCGGGGCGAACATCGGAACGCACGCCGCGGTGTTTGAGGCGACACACGGCTCGGCGCCGAAATACAAGGGTCAGAACAAGATGAACCCGACGGCGCTGATGCTTTCCGGCGTCTACCTGCTCGCGCATCTCGGCGAGCAGGACGCCGCCAGGCGGCTGGAGCGTGCGATCGCCGAGGTGATCGCCCGGGGCGAGAAGGTCACCTACGACCTCAAGGCCGACCGTAACGACCCGACTGCCGTCGGCACCTCACAATTCGCCGACGCAGTGATCGAGGAGATGGGCGCATGAGCAATCCTGTGAAGGTCACTGTCACCGGGGCCGCCGGCCAGATCGGTTACGCGGTGCTGTTCCGCATCGCGAGCGGAGCGATGCTCGGCCCCGACACCCCGGTGGCGCTGCGCCTGCTCGAGGTCCCGGCGGCCGTCAAGGCGGCCGAGGGCACGGCGATGGAACTCGACGACTGCGCGTTTCCGCTGCTCGCGGCGATCGAGATCACCGACGATCCGCTGGTCGCCTTCGACGGTGTCAATATTGCGCTCCTCGTCGGAGCGCGCCCGCGCGGGCCGGGTATGGAGCGCGCCGACCTGCTCGAGGCAAACGGCGGCATCTTCAAGCCTCAGGGTGAGGCGATCAATGAGCAGGCGGCGGCTGATGTGCGGGTGCTGGTCGTCGGCAATCCGGCGAACACGAACGCGCTGATCGCAATGTCGCACGCTCCGGATGTGCCGCGCGAGCGCTTCAGCGCGATGATGCGCCTCGATCACAATCGCGCCCGCGGGCAGCTCGCGGCGAAGGCCGCGGTCGGCGTTGCCGAGGTGACGAACATGACGATCTGGGGTAACCACTCGGCAAGCCAGTATCCGGATATCTTTCATGCCAAGGTGGCCGGGCGGGGCGCCGCCGAGGTGGTCGCCGATCAGGCCTGGCTGGAAGCTGAGTTCATTCCCACGGTGCAGAAGCGCGGTGCCGCGATCATCGAGGCGCGAGGGTCATCCAGCGCCGCCTCGGCGGCGAACGCCGCGATCGATCACATCCGCGACTGGATGGGGGGCACGCCGGAGGGGGACTGGGTCTCCATGGCGGTGCCGTCCGACGGCTCATACGGTGTGCCGGAGGAAATTCTGTGCGGCTTTCCGGTGACGACCTCCGGCGGCAGCTACTCGATCGTCCAGGGCCTGGAGATCGACGACTTCTCGCGGGCGCGGATCGATGCCAGCACGGCAGAACTGGTCGACGAGCGCGAAGCGGTGCTCGCGCTGGGACTGCTGGCGCCAGAGGCATGAGCGCCGGCGCGGGAGCGGGGCGGCAAAGGCCCTCTCCCGCGCCACCTGCGCAGTCTCAGGAGGCGTGCCAGCCGCGGTCCTGCTTCTTGACCTTGCCGTCCTTCTCCAGGCCCGGCAGCACCCTGTATAGGTAGTTCTGCTTGATGCCCATCGCGCTAGCGATTTCGGGAATCGTGATGCCCGGCTTGGACTTGACGAGCTCGAGTGTCTGCAGCGCTCGCGTACCGGAGCCACGCGGGCGGCCGCGGCGACCGCCGGTGACGGGCTTGCGTGCGCGCGTCGTGCGCGCCGGGGTGCGCCGCTTCGTGGCGGTCGCCTTCTTCTTGGGCGCGGCGGCGGCTGCGGTCCGAGCCGAGCGCGCTGCGCGCGTGGCGGCGGGAAGACCGGCGAGCGCCTCTCCGAGCGCTGCCGCTGCTGCCTCGAGCTGATGGTACTCATCGACGAGCGGCTTGAGCTCGTGCAGGCGCGCGGCGATCTCTTCGCGCTTGGTCTTCAGAAAGTCACTCACAGATAATTCCTCAATTCGGTTCGTCGGCGTGTTGTCTTACGGCAAATACCTGAACACATAATGGCAGGTAGCGTCAGCGCGTTGGCGAAAACGGCGTGGCGCTGCAAGAATACGTGCCACCGTGTGGCATTTGTTGCGCGGTCGCGTGCGCTTGCGGCGCGCCTGGATCTGTCCTCGCCCCCGCGTGTAGAACCACAGTCCGGCCACACTCCGGCGCCGCTCGCCGGCGCGGCGACGCCGCCGGCGGCGAGCCGACTATGCGGTCGGCTGCACTTCCGGCGTGTCAGGATCCTGCGGTCGTCCCCGTGTGTAGAACCACACTCCGGCGCCGATCAACAGCAGCACCACGACGACGCCTGCGGCGATGTAGCGAAGCGTGTGATGCACGCCCTGGTGCTTGGTGTAAACGGGCTTGACGCCGTGCTTCAGCAGCGTGTCCACGAGGAACTTGTCCTTGGCCGCCGGATAGGAGGCAAGCGGACGTGAGCCGTTGGCGAGCGTCAATCTGACATGGTGGTCGGCCTTGTCCACCGTGGCGGCGGTGATGCGCTGCGGGTTTCCCTGTTTCGCGTTCAGCTGTGTCAGCAGCGTGGCGAAGTTCTCGGTCGGCGCCGGCGCCGCGGCGAACGCGGCCGGGGTGAGTAGGAGCAGGCCGATAAGGACGGCCGGCAGGAGGCGTGTTGCGAGCCGCATCGGGTGGACAGTATCGAGGGGCGCCTGTGGGCGTCGTGCTCAGGCCGGCGGGCGCTCGATCAGCCGGCGCAGCGCGTCAAGCGAGCGGTCGGCCTCTCGCTGCGGCGCCTGACCCATCACGGTGCGGCTGGCGAGCGCTCCGACGGCGCCGAGCGGAGGGCGAAACTCATTCTGGTAATCGAACTGTGTGCCCCCGTCGAGGGCGGTCAGGCGATATTCGATGTGGGCGCTCGAGCGCGCCGGGCCGCGGCCCTCCCAACGCGCGTAGTGGGGCTCGCGACACTCCACCAGCAGCCAGCTGACATGGATGTCGGCGCCGCGCAGATGGAGAACCTGTTCCATCGCCGAGCCCTCGCGTGGCGGGTCGGCGGAGTACTCGCGCAGGTCGCGGTGAATCGTGACCCACTCGCGCAGCCGGAGCGGGTCCATGACCACGGCCCAGACGGCCTGCGGTGGTGCTGCGATCGCGACGGAGCTGCGGACGATCGTCACGGAATTGCCCGCGGCTCGAGCTCTTCCCATTCGCGCAGCGCGTGCTCGACGGCAGCGTCGAAGCTGTGCAGCGGCACGGCGAACGCGGCGCGCGCCGCATCGTCGTCGGCCAAGAGGTCGCCCCCAAGGCTTCGCATCAGCGGCCCGAGCAGCTCCTTCGGCTGACCGCTGACGCGCGCCGCCAGCGCGCTCGTGATCGCGGCCGCCGTCAGTGGCAGCTTCAGCATCGGGCGGCCGAGCAGCAGCAGGCCGGCGATGCGCTCGATCATCACCGCGTACGAGAGCACCTCCGGCCCGGCGATGTCGAAAACGCGCCCGCCGACACCCTCGGCGGCGGCCGCCGCAGCGAGATAGGCGATCGCGTCGCGCTCGTCGATCGGCTGGGTGCGGTAGCGCCGCCACGGCGGCAGCGGCACCGCCGGCAGCCGCTCGATCAGCGCCACGATCGCGCGAAACGACCGCGAGCGCGCGCCGATCACGAGCGATGCCCGCAGCGCGACGCTGTCGGGTGTCGCCGCGAGCAGGATTTGCTCGACCTCGACGCGGCTCGCGAGGTGTGGCGAGCGTGGCCCGGTGGCCGGAAGCAGGCCGCCGAGATAGATGATCCGTCTAACCCCGGCCGCTGCGGCCGCCGCGGCAAAGCGCCGGGCGGCGGTGCGGTCGCGGCGTTCGAAGCTTGCGTCCGTGCTGGGCTCCATCGAATGGATCAGGTAGTAGCAGACCTCGATGCCGTCCAGGGCGCGGTCGAGCCCGGCTCCGGTGAGCGCGTCGCCCTGGACGAGCTCGATCGGCAGGCCGCCGCCGACGCGCGAGGGTTCGCGGGAGAGCCCGCGCAGCTCGTGGGTGGGGGCGAGCGAGCGGGCCAGGGCAGCGCCGACGGCGCCGCTCGCCCCGGTTATGAGGATCCGCATCACTCCCACTGTAGAGGCGCGGGAGGTCCCGCAGGCGCTGTCCAGAGCGCTTCGCGGCAGACGCCGGACGCGTGCCCATAGCGCACCGTGCGCCCGGCGTCCAGCGCCGCGCGCGCAAACTGCGCCGATTGCTCGAAGTAACTACGTAAGCTTACGCAGGCATTGAAATGATCCTGGCGATTTGCAGGGATTTTTGTGACCCGCAGACTTTTTTCGCGGGATTTGCGAGAAGGCCGGCGCGTGTCCGCGGCGGGGCTTGCTTTGATCCACGTGGTCGCAGCACCGACGTCGAAAGGAAGTCCCGCCGTGCCCCGCAACGCCGTCCGAGCACCGAGTTGTGACGACTGCTTCTTCCGCCGCAACCTGCTCTGCGCGCTGCCCGAGCCGGCGCCCTGCGCGACCTTCCGTCCCTACCATCCCGACGGCCTGCGGCCGCCCCAGCAGCTCCGCTTCGTCTTTCGGGCCGACCGTCGCACGCGCGCGGCGTGGGCCTTCCCGACCGCTGCGGAGCAGGCCGCGCTGCACGCATAGCCTCGCCGGGGAGGCGGGCTCTGGTTGACGCCGCGCCGGGCCGCGTGCTTTGATGCGCGCGCCCGTCGCACCGCCACCAGCTCGTCACGGGCCGCCTCCACCTCGGAATCTCCTGTGTCAATCCGCCTCACCATCCTCGGCAAGAGTCCGTCGTGGCAGGATCGCGACGGCGCCTGCAGCGGCTACCTGGTCGAGGTTGCCGGGATGGCGCTCCTGATCGACTGCGGCAGCGGCGTGTTCGCCAAGCTGCGCGCCCATCACGACTACTCGCAGGTCGATGCGGTGATCGTCACTCACCTGCACGCCGACCACACGCTGGACCTCGTCCCGTTCGCCTACGCACTGACAGTCGGGCCGGTGCTGCGCGACGACCGCCCGGTCCTGCATGCGCCGCCGGGCGCGCGCGCGGCGTGGCGGCGGCTGTGTGGAGCATGGGGATCCGAGACCCTGATCGAGGATGCGTTCGAGCTGCGTGAATACGACCCGGCCGCAGAACTCGAGCTGGACCGCGTCCGGGTGCGCTTCCAGCCCGTCCCGCACTACGTGCCCACCAATGCGCTCGAGTTGCGCGCGCAGGGCGAGCAGGGGCGCCTCGTCTTCAGCTCCGACTGCGGGCCAAACGAGGAGCTCGTCGACTTCGCAAGCGGCGCGGAGCTGCTGCTGATCGAGGCCACCCGGCTGGGTGAGCCGCTGCGCGACGACGAGGACCCCGACGAACCGCCCGGCCACCTGACGGCGGCCGACGCGGGGGAGATCGGACGGCGCGCCGCTGTCGGGCGGCTCGTGCTGACGCACTACTCCGACCAACTCGACCCCGAGCACGTCCGTGCGCAGGCGCAGGCCGTCTTCGGCCGGCCCGTCGAGCTCGCCCGGGAGGGCGAGCGCTACGAGATCTGACGCGGCGCGGCCGGCCTTCGGCCCGCGGGGATCGTCGCGAACGCTGGGCCGCGGATGGATATAGTGGATGCGATGTTGTCGCGGGCGCAGCGGTTGGCGAAGGAGCCTGCGGGAGTTGGTGATCCCGAGCCGGCCGGTGGCGGCACGCGCGGGTCAAAGCGCCGCGGCCACGCCGTGCTCAAGGCCGTGCTGCTCGGCGGCGTGGTGGCGCTGGCGGCGAAGCCAGAGGTGCGCAACCGGCTGCTGGATGCGCTGTTCGGGCCCGAAGAGCAGTTCGAGTACGAGTCGGTCACCGAACCGGTCGCTTCAGAGCCCCTGACACCGGCGCAGAAAGCCGCTTCCGACGGCCGTGAGCGGGCCGCGCCGGCAGGCGAGGACTCCTGGTATCGCTCGTGGGACTCCCCGTCCGGCGCCGCTGCCGACGCACCCGCCGCGGCGCCGCAGGCGCCGGTGCACGAGCGCTGGTCGCGCACCGGTGGCGACCAGGCGTCGCCGCCCGAGGCAGCGACGGCGCCTGCTGACGGTGACGGTGAGGGTGCGCAGGCGTCGACGCCGCGCTACGACGCCTGGTCTCGGATCGAGGACGAGGCCGGCGCCACGGCCGCCTCCGAGGAATCGCCCGCGCCCGACCGCGCGATCTGGTCAAGGCTCGACGACACGCCGGCGCCACCGCGAGAACCGCCGTCAGCCGCGCCGGTGTCGAGCGCGGATGACGCGACGGGCACCGAGGAGGACGAGGCGGCACCGGCGCAGGAGCCGGCCAGCGAGGCAGCTGCAGCACCGCCTGCGTCGCCCGACGGCATCGCCGCGGCCGCGCAGGGCCCGCTCGGCGGGGAGGCCGCGCCGGAGTCAGCTGCCGGGGCGGCCGCGCCGGAGTCGGCCGCCGGGGCGGCTGCGCCGGAGTCCACCGGCGGGGAGGCTGCGAAGGAGTCCGCCGGCGCGGAGGCCGCAGAGGGGTCCAGCGGCGCGGAGGCCGCAGAGGAGCCGGCTGGCGGGGAGGACGAGCCGGCGATCGGCGAGGCCGACTCTCACCGCACCGGCTGGTGGATGCCGCGACGGCGGCGCACCGAGCCAGCGTCCGACTCGCCCAGCACCGACTGAGGGCGCAAGCCCTCCCCGGGCGCAGCCCCCTGCGGGCGCAGCCCCATCAGGAAGCAGCGGCGCGAAGCGGCAGACCGGCTAGGAGGCAGCCTTCGGCGAGGTCCATGGCGCCGCGAGGCGGGCCGCCAGCTCAGCGGCCAGACCGTCGATCGCCAGGCGCTCCTGGGCGAGTGAATCGCGGTCGCGCACGGTCACCGTCGCGCTCGCCGCGCTCTCGTGGTCGATCGTGATGCACCACGGCGTGCCGATCTCGTCCTGGCGGCGGTAGCGGCGGCCGATCGAACCGCCCTCGTCGTACTCGCACTGCAGCTCCTCGCGCAGCGCCTCGTGGATCTTGTGCGCCAACTCGGGCTGGCCGTCCTTGCGCAGCAGCGGCAGGATCGCGACCTTGACCGGTGCGAGGCGCGGATGAAGCCGCAGCAGCGTCCGCGTGTCGCCACCGGTGTCCTCCTCGTCGTAGGCGTCGACGAGGAAGGCGAGGGTCGCGCGGTCGGCGCCGGCTGCGGGCTCGATCACGTGCGGCACGTAGCGCTCGCCGCTGCCCTGATCGAACCACTCGAGCGTCTCGCCGGAGTACTGCGCGTGCTGGCGCAGGTCGAAGTCGCCGCGGTTCGCGATCCCCTCGAGCTCGGACCAGCCGATCGGGAACAGGTACTCGATGTCACTCGTCTGCGACGAATAGTGCGACAACTCGTCCGGGTCGTGCGGGCGGAGTCGCAGATGGTCGGCGCGCACGCCGAGCTTCAGATACCAGTCGCGGCGCGCGGCGGTCCAGTACTCGAACCACTCCGCCGCCTGCGGTGGCGGCACGAAGAACTCCATCTCCATCTGCTCGAACTCGCGCGTGCGGAAGATGAAGTTGCCCGGCGTGATCTCGTTGCGGAAGGACTTGCCGACCTGGGCGATGCCGAACGGGGGCTTCTTGCGCGCGAACTGCGCGACCGTCTTGAAGTTGACGAAGATCCCCTGCGCGGTTTCCGGGCGCAGGTAGATCGTGGAGCCCGTCTCCTTGACCGGGCCGACGGTCGTCTCGAACATCAGGTTGAAGTCGCGGGCCTCCGTCAGGTCGCAGTCGGCGAACTCGCCCGGGTGCATCGACGGCTTGCGGCCGCAGGCGAGCTGGTCGAGGTGGTCGGCGCGGAAACGCTGCTTGCAGACGCGGCAGTCGATCAGCGGGTCGGTGAAGTTCGCGAGATGCCCCGAGGCCTCCCAGGTGCGTGGATGCTGCAGGATTGCCGAGTCCAGGGCGACGATGTCGTCGCGCTCGCGCAGCATCGCTCGCCACCACTCGCCCTTCACGTTGTTCTTCAGCAGCACGCCGTAGTGACCGTAGTCGTAGGTCGACCCGACGCCGCCGTAGATCTCCGAACTCGGGAACACGAAACCGCGCCGCTTGCACAGCGCGACGATCTTCTCCATCGTGACAACGTCCTCCACGCGGGCGGATGCTAGTCGTTCGCAGCGCTGCCCCGCCTATACTCAGGATTTCGATGCCGACCTATGAGTACCGTTGCGTAAAGGGACACACCTTCGAGGTCACCCAGAGCATCAACGACGACCCGCTCACCGTGTGCCAGGTTTGCGGGCGTCCGGTCGAGCGCGTTCTGCACTCGCCCGCGGTGCATTTCAAGGGCAGCGGTTTCTACAACACCGATTACGGGACCAAGAAACGCCAGCGTGAGAAGAGCGCGGGCGGCGAGTCGAGCTCGTCGGAGTCGAGTTCGTCGGGCTCGAGCTCGTCGGAGTCCGCTGACAGCAAGCCGTCGAAGAGCGAGTCTGGCGGCGAGGGCGGCGGCGCTTCGAAGCCGGCTGCTGAGGGGCCCGCCAAGCCGGCGCCGAAATCGGAGTAGCCGCCCGGGCGCACGGGCGCACTGGCGTAGGGGCGCACGGGCGTAGGGGCGCACGGGATGGCGGGCCGCGACGGGCGCGGCAGGCCCACGGGCGCGGGCATGCGGGCGTGGCGGGGCGTGCCTGCCGGGCGCCGGCCTCGCGCGCGCCGGCTCAGGAGTTCAGGAACCGCGTGACGTCGGCCTGTTTGGCTGCTTGCGTGATCGTCAGCACGTCCTGACCGTCGAACTGCTCGGCACCGGTCGGCTCGAGAATTGCGTTGTGGGCGTTTCCGCCGAGCTCGAGTGAGAGCATCACGCCGGCCAGCGTCAAGCCGCTCATGTCGGTCTCGATCGTCTGTGGCAGCGCCCAGGCGATCCACGGCAGGCGGATGAAACCCGACAGCGACAGCATCTGGCTCTTCATGTCGAGCAGCAGCTTCTGCTGGCGCAGTTCGCGTGTCAGATCTGTCTCGCTGGGGTTGCACTGGTTGATGCGCGTGCGCGCCAGGGCCAGCGCCTGGGCGCCGTTCAGATGGTGGGTTCCGGACTGCAGCCGCAGCGTGAAGCCGCCGTTGCGAAAGCCGCCGCTGATGAACGACACGACGCAGCTGCCGGTGTAGGTGACGCCACCCATGGCGTTGACCAGCTTGGGGAAGTTGGTGAAGTTGATCAGCAGCACGTGGTTGACCTGGATGCGCAGGAAGTCCTCGACCGTGCGGATCGCGAGCGCCGGGCCGCCGAGCGCGTAGGCGGCGTTGATCTTGGCCAGGCCGTGGCCCGGGATCTCCACCAGCGTGTCGCGCGGGATCGACAGCCTCGCCGAATGGCCTCCGCCGGTGCGAATCAGCATCATCACGTCGGAGCGGCTCGGTCCGCCAACGTCGGCGCCCGGCTCCTTCGAGCCGACGGGGCGGGCGTCGGACCCGAGTACGAGCGTGTTGGAGGCCGAGAATGGCGGGATGCCGCCGCCATCGAGCGCCGCGACGGCCGACGCCGCCACGCCCTGGGCCGTGATCGAGCTGATCACGAACAGCACGAGGGAGCCGAGGATCCACGCGGCGAGTGCCGCCAGCGCCCAGCGCAGCGCGCGCAGCCACCGCGGCCGCCGCGGACGCAGTCTCCGGCGTTGGCGACGGCCGGCGAGGCGCCCTTGCCCGAGCGGCTCCTGGTTGAGCGCATGCAGCTGCTCGAGCGCCGTGGGAGCGTTCACCGCCCGCCGCCAGGGCCGCCTCACCGATGCGCGGTAACGCGTGTAGCGAGCGGGCTCTGGGTCGGGAACGTCGGCCATGAGAGCGCCGTCTATAGTGGCGCAGGTGCCGACAGAATGCGTCATCGGCGTGGATCTGGGCGGCACCAGCCTGCGCGCGGGCGTGGTCGACAGCGATCTCGCCGTGGTGGCACGCACGCGCCGCACGGTGGCCGGGCTGGACCTTCCGACGCTGCTGGACACGGTCGCCGACGCGGTGAACGAGCTTTGCCGCGGGCTGGAGGGCAGCGTCGACGCGGTGGGCTTCGGGATCGCCTGTCTCGTCGACGAGGAGACAGGCGTGGCAGCCTCCTCGATCCATCTGCCGATCGCCTCACTCGCGTTCGCGCAGACCATGGCCGATCGGCTCGGCCTGCCCGTGTTCGTCGACAACGACGCCAACCTCGCGCTGCTGGCAGAGCACCGCCACGGCGCCGCGCGGGGGGAGCGCTTCGCGCTGATGCTGACGCTCGGGACCGGCGTTGGCGGCGCGATCATGAGCGCCGGCGAGCTCTACCACGGCGCCCAGGGAGCAGCCGGCGAGTTCGGTCACATGATCGTCGACCCCGACGGTCCAGACTGCGGGCCCGGCTGCCCGAGTCGCGGCTGCCTCGAGGCCTGGACGTCGGGCACCGCGCTCGCGCGCGAAGCCACGGCCGCGGCGGGGCGCGACCCCGGCGGAGGCCTCGGACGCGCACTGGCCGCCGGGCGCGCGATCGAGGGCCCGCTGGTCACCGCGCTCGCGCTCGAGGGTGACGAGTCCGCCCTGGCGGTGCTACGCACGCTCGGCGAGTGGCTCGGCGTCGGCCTCGTCTCGATGGTCAACATCTTCAACCCGGATGTGGTCGTCGTCGGGGGCGGGGTGTCGGGCGCCGGGGAGCTGATCCTCGAACCAGCCCGCCGTGTGCTCGCCCGGCGCGGGCTCGCGGGTCCCGCGCAGCACGCCGAGATCCGCGCCGCGCGGTTCGGGGCGCAGGCCGGCATGTTCGGCGCCGCGCTGCTGGCCCGCGAGTCGCTGGAACGCAGGGTCGCGGCGTGAGCGGCCGGCTCGTCGTCTGCCCGACCCCGATCGGCAACCTCGAGGACGTCACCCTGCGGGTGCTCGCCGCGCTGCGCGCGGCGGACCTCGTCGCCTGTGAGGACACGCGTCATACACGCAAGCTGCTCGACCGCTACGGCGTGACCGGGGCTCTGGTCTCCTACCACGAGCACAACGAGCGCGAGCGCGCCGCGGAGCTGGTGGCGCGGATGCGCTCGGGAGCCGTGGTGGCGCTGGTCTCCGATGCCGGTATGCCGCTCGTCTCCGACCCGGGCTTCATCCTCGTCCAGGCCTGCATCGCGGCCGGCCTGTCGGTCGAGGTGCTACCCGGGCCAAGCTCGGCGCTGGCGGCGCTCGTCGCGTCGGGCCTGGCGGCCGAGCGCTGGCGCTTCGTCGGCTTCCTGCCGCGCAAGAAGGCGGAGCTGGAGCGTCTGGTCGTCGGCACACAGGAGACGCTCGTCGCGTTCGAGTCCCCCAAGCGGCTCGTCGCCACGCTGACGCTGCTCGCGGAGCGCGACCCCGGTCGCCAGGTCGCGGTCTGCCGTGAGCTGACCAAGCTGCACGAGGAGGTGCGCCGCGGCAGCGCCGCCGAGATCGCCGCCCACTATGAGCGCGAGCCGCCGCGCGGCGAGGTCGTGCTCGTCGTCGCCGCAGCTCCGCCCGGCGCGGGTGCGCCAGATATGGCCGAGCGCGCGCTGGCCGCGCTGGTTGCGCTGGTGGAAGCCGGAGCGCGCCCGCGGCCCGCCGCCAAGGCGATCGCGGAGCTGACCGGCGTGCCCGCGAACCGGCTCTACCGGGCGCTGACCGAGGCCGCGGCCTCGCGCTCCGCCTGAGTGCCGGGGGGCGGGCCGGGCTGCCCGCGGGACGGCGCAGCGGCGCGCTGGCGTAGCCTGCGGGGCGGATGTCCTACTACATCACCACGCCGATCTTCTATGTGAACGCGGCGCCGCACCTCGGTCACGCCTACACCGAGATCGCCGCCGACGTGCTCGCGCGCCACCACCGAGCCCGCGGCGAGGAGACGTTCTTCCTCACCGGCGTCGATGAGCACGGCGAGCCGGTCACGCTGGCCGCGGCGGCCGCCGGCGTCACGCCTCAGGAGCTCGTCGATCGCAACGCCGAGCGCTTTCGTGCGCTCACCGGCTCACTCGAGATCTCCAACGACTTCTTCATCCGCACCACCGATCCGCAGCACAAGCGCCTCGTGCAGGAGTTCCTCCAGCGCGTGCATGACAGCGGACACGTTTACAAGGGCTTCTACGAAGGCTGGTACTGCCCGCGCTGCGCCGACTTCAAGACCGAGAGCGAGATCGGCCCCGACAACAGCTGCCTGATCCACCTGATCGCGCTGACGCGCGAGCGAGAGGAGACCTGGTTCTTTCGCCTATCGGCGTTCCAGGAGCGTCTTGAGCGCCTCTACGCCGAGCGCCCCGACTTCGTCCTGCCCGAACACGCCTACAACGAGACGCGCAGCTTCGTCGCGCAGGGCCTGACAGACGTCTCGCTCTCCCGTGCCAGCCTCTCGTGGGGGGTGAGCGTTCCGTGGGAGCCGACGCACGTCTTCTACGTCTGGTTCGACGCGCTGCTCAACTACGTCACCGCACTGCGCTACGCGCGGCCCGGCGAGTCGCTGGAGCGGCTGTGGCCGGCAAATCTGCAGGTGCTCGGCAAGGACATCTCGAAGTTCCACACGATCTACTGGCCGGCGCTGTTGATGGCCGGGGGTCTCGAGCCGCCGCGGCAGCTGTTCGTGCACGGCTTCCTGCTCGGCCCCGACGAGGCGAAGATGTCCAAATCGCGGGGCAACGTGCTCGACCCGTTCGCGATCATCGAGCGCCAAGGGGCCGACGCGCTGCGCCACTACCTGTTCCGCGAGGTCAGCTTCGGCCAGGACGGAGCGGTTTCCGAGGAGGGCTTCCAGGCGCGCTATGACGCCGAGCTGGCGAACGAGTACGGCAACCTCGCGAGCCGCACGCTGAACATGATCGAGCGCTATTGCGGCGGCGTCGTGCCCGCGGTGGCGACGCAGGCGCCGCTGCGCGAGGAGTTCGCCGGGCTGTTCGCGCGCGTCGACGAGCTGCTCGCGCGGGCTGAGCTGTCGGCGGCGCTCGAGGAGATCTGGCGCCACGTGCGCCGGCTGAACCGATACGTCGAGGAGAAGGCGCCGTGGATGCTCGCGAAGGACGAAGGCCGCGCCGGGGAGCTCCGCGAGGTGCTGGCATCGCTCGCTGAAGGCCTGCGCGTGGTGACCGTTGCGCTGATGCCGTACATGCCGGCCAAGACGCTCGAGCTGCTTGCTGCGCTCGGCGCCCGCGAGCAGACGGCACGAGCGTACGCGGCGGAGGGCTGGGGAGGGCGCGTTTCCGCGCTGGCGCCGTTGTTCCCCAAGGGCGCCCCGCCCGAGGGCGCTTGATCGATTCGCACACACACCTGGATGCCTGCGAGCCGCCGGACGGCGAGCTTGTCGACGCCGCCGCGGCGGCCGGCGTGGTCGCGATGCTGACCGTCGGCACCGACGCCGACAGCTGCCGCGCGGCGCTCGCTGCGGCCGAGCGCTTCCCGGCCGTCTACGCGGCCGTCGGCTGTCACCCGAACGTCGCGGAGCAGCTCGATCTGGCGCTGCTGCGCGAACTGGCGTCACATCCGCGCTGCGTTGCGATCGGCGAGACCGGACTCGACTACTACCGCGACCGCGCGCCACGCGATCTTCAGCTGCGGGCATTCGAAGCGCAGATCGAGCTCGCGCATGAACTGGGCAAGCCACTCGTCATCCACACCCGCGCCGCGGCCGAGGACACCCTCGCGGTGCTCCGCCGTGGCGCCAACGGCCTGGCGGTGATCATGCATTGCTTCTCGATGCCCGAGCACCTCGACGAATGCGTGCAGGCCGGCTGGTGGATCTCGTTCGCCGGCAACGTCACCTATCCGTCCGCCGCCGATCTTGCCGGCGCTGTCGCGCGCGTGCCGGCCGAGCGCCTGCTGGTCGAGACCGACGCCCCCTACCTCGCGCCACAGAGCCGGCGCGGGAAGCCCAACGAGCCGGCCGCGGTCGTCGAGACCGCGCGGTTCCTCGCGGCCCGCCGCGGCGTCGAGCCGGCGCAGCTGGAGGCGACACTCGAGCGCAACGCTGCCGAGCTGTTCGGCTGGTGAGCACGCCCACGCAACCGAGCTTGCGGCGGCTCGCGCAGTTCGAGGTGCGCCCGCGCCGCGACCTCGGCCAGAACTTCCTGATCGACTCGAACATCCTCGCGGTGATCGCCCGCGCCGGGGAGCTCGCGCCAGACGATGTCGTGCTCGAGATCGGCGGCGGCCTCGGCGTCCTGTCGGAGTACCTCGCCGCCCGGGTCGCACATCTGCACGTCGTGGAGATCGATCGCCATCTGGAGCCGGCGCTGCGCGATGCGCTCGACCCGTTCGCCAACGTCACACTGCACCTCGGGGATGCGATGGCGCTCGATCTGCGGGCGCTGTCGCCGCCGCCGAACAAGCTGATCGCGAATCTCCCCTATGGCATCGCCGCGAGCGCGATCCTGCGCTCGGTCGAGGAGCTGGAGACGCTTGAGCGCTGGGTGGCGATGGTGCAGAAGGACGTCGGCGAGCGCCTGGCGGCGGCGCCCGGCAGCCGCACCTACGGCGTGCCGAGCGTGCTGTGCCAGCTTGCCTGCGAGGTCCGCGTGCTGCGGGCGATCTCACGCAGCGTGTTCTTCCCGGTGCCGAACGTCGATTCCGTGCTGATCGGCATGAGGCGCGTCGCACCGGCGCCGGCGCCCGAGCTGCGACGCTTCGTCCAGGGAGCCTTCGCGCACCGCCGCAAGGCGATGGCGAGATCGCTGATGCTCGCCACGGGAGCCGATCGCGAGCGCGTGCGGGCGGCGCTCGTTGCGATCGGGCGCCCGGCCGACGAGCGCGCCGAGCGGCTCGCTCCCGCGCAGCTGGCGGCCCTGTGGGCGGCACTGTGAGGGAGCTGGCGCCGGCCAAGATCAACCTCTGCCTCTGCGTCGGGCCGCCCCGCCAAGACGGTCTGCACGAGCTGTTCAGCCTGATGCAGTCGGTCACGCTCTGCGACGAGCTCGAAACGACCGATGCCGACCGCGACGAGGTCGTGTGCCCGGGTGTCGAGGGGCCGAACCTCGTGAGCGCCGCGGTCGCCGCGTTCCGCGAGGCGACCGGCTGGGACGGGCCGCGCCAGCGGATCGAGATCGTCAAGCGGATCCCCGTCGCCGCCGGCATGGGGGGCGGCTCCGCCGACGCAGCAGCCGCGCTGCGGTTGCTGGCGCGGCGGTCGGGAAGCGGGATCGCGGTCCTCGAGCCGGTGGCGGCAGCGCTCGGCTCAGACGTCCCCAGCCAGTTGCGCCCCGGGCGCGCGCTCGTGCGCGGAGCCGGCGAGCTGGTCACGCCGCTGCCCGATCCGGCCAGCTTCGGCGTGCTCGTGCTGCCCTCGCGCGCCGGCCTCGCGACGGCGGCCGTGTACCGCGAAGCGGACCGGCTCGGGACGCCACGTCCGTCCTGCGCGCTCGCCGAGCTCGGCGAGCGCGATCCGCTCGAGCTGACCGGTGTGAACGACCTGGCGCCGGCGGCCCTGTCGCTTGCGCCGTCGATTGCGGACGCGCTGACGCGAGCATTGCAGGCGGGCGCCAAGACGGCGATGGTCTGTGGCTCGGGCCCGACCGTGATCGGGCTCTTCGACGATCCGGCCGCGGCTGCCGGCGCTGCCGCTGCGCTGTGCGAGGCTGGCGTGGATGCGCGCGCGGCGCGCCCGTTCCCCAGCTCGGCGGGCTTGCTGGGCTGAGACCGGCCCGACCGCTGTCGCGGCCGTGCGCGCGCGTCGCGTGAGCGAGGAGTACCACGACTGGCGCTTAAGCGACAATCCGTTGCACCCGTGAGCAGGATCGACATCACCTATCTCGTCGCAGGGGTCTGCGGCGTGGCTGCGATCGCCGCGTTCGTCGGTCTGATCCTGGTGCCGGCCGTCGGCTCCTACAGGCAGTCCTGGCAGCGGCTGGTCGCGGTGGTGCTCTCGTTCTACGTGCTCGCGGCGATGATGGGCATCGGCCTGCTCGGGGCCGGCGCCGTGATCTGGATCTGGGGCCGCTACGGATAGGGGCGCGGCGACCTCGGGCGCACTGGACCTCGCGGCCCTCGACGAGATCACCGCGGCCGTCGAGTCCGGAGCGGGATTGCCGACGGTCGTGCGGGCCGCCGCCCGGGTGCTGGACGCGAGCGTCGTCGTGCTCGATCGCGGCGGGCAGGCGCTCGCGGTCGCCGCGCGCTCACCGGCGGATGAGCGCTCGCTGCTCGGCGAGTCCGACGGCGTCATCGCGATCGAGCTGCGCGTCGCCGATGTCGAGGTGGGACGCCTGCGCGTGCGTGCGCGGGGAGCTCCGAACGCCGGCCTGCTGCGGCTGGTGAGCACCCTCATCGCCTCGGAGGTGGAGCGCGTGCGCGCGCCCGAACTTGCCTCGGAGGAGGCCGCGGCGGTGTTCGTCGCCGCGGTGCTGGCGCGCGAGATCACCGGACGCGAGGAGGTGCTGGCGGCGGCTCGCGAGGTCGGCCTGCGGGACCTCGAGCGCGGAGCCTCGGTGCTGATCGCCCACGCGCATCCACAGGGGTCGCCGGCGCAGGAGGGCTGGCGGGCGCGGCTGCGGGCGATCGCCGCGCGCGCCGCTCGCGCGGCCGTTCCGAGCGCCGTCGCGGTGCTCTCGGACCGCGATCTGGACGCCGGCGCCGAGGTGATCGTCCTGCTGGCCGGGGCCGACGAGGCGGCCGCGCGTCGCGCCGCCGAGGGGGTGCTGCGCGACCTCGAGGCCGGCATGGGCGGCTTTGTGTTCGCGATCGGTCGCAGCCGGCCCGCAGCGGACGCGCTCGAGCTGGCGCGCGCCGCCGACGAGGCCCTGCTCGCCGCCAACGTCGCCGAGGGCGACCAGGAACACCGCGTGCTGGCGTTTGAGGAAACCGGCGCCTACCGGCTGCTGCTCAGCGCGATGAGCGAGAACCCGCAGGAGCTGCAGCGCTTCTACGCCGAGACGGTCGAGCCGCTTGTCGCCTACGACGAGCAGTACGCCACCGACCTGGTGGCAACGGTCGAGGCCTTCCTCGAAGCCGACGGGAACGTCGCCGGCACCGCCCAGCGCCTGTTCACTCACCGCCACACGATCCGCTACAGGCTCGAGCGCGTGCGCGAGCTGTGCGGCCTCGACGTCGGTTCGAGCGACGGGCGCGAGAAGCTGAGCCTCGGACTCAAGGCGATGCGGGTGCTCGGCATGGGCAGCTCGAGCGGGCCGGCGACCGAGCCGGGGCACGCCGGCGGCCGCGTGCCCCGGCGCTAGCCTCAACGCTTTACGGGTCGGCGCATGCGCCGACCCGCGAAACGGCGCATGCGCCGTTTCGCCCGGGGGTGCATGCACCCCCGGGAGCCGCACTGGGGGGCAGGGATTCGAACCCCGATAGTCGGCGCCAAAGGCCGAAGTCTTGCCGTTAGACGACCCCCCAACGGCTACCGCCGCAAGTGTAGTTAGGCTCACGATGATGCCCGCAGTCACGGTTGTGATCCTCGCCGCCGGTCGCGGCACGCGGATGCGCTCGGCCACGCCGAAGCTCGCGCACGACCTCTGCGGGCGACCGCTGCTGGCGTGGCCGCTGGCGGCGGCCAGGGCGGCCGGAGCGGCGCGGGTGGTGGTGGTGATCGGCCCCGGCGGCGATCTGATCGAGACGATCGGCGCCGCTGCGCCCGCGGCCGCGGCGGCGGCTGGCGATCCCTCCTCCGCTGCCGGTAGCGGTGCCTGGGGCGACGGGGTCGAGCTGGCGGTGCAGCGCGAGCCGCTCGGTACCGCCGACGCCGTCGCCTCCGCGGCGGCGGCGATCGATCGCGACGGGGTCGTGATCGTGCTGGCGGGCGATGTGCCGCTCGTCGCGCCCGAGCTGCTGCGAGCCCTGGCGGATGCCCATGAGGCCTCGGGCGCCGCCGCCACGATGGTCACCGCGCGTCTGGATGACCCGAGCGGTTACGGGCGCGTGGTGCGCGACGGCGAGGGGGAGTTCGTGCGGGTTGCCGAGACCAAGGTGGCGGGTGACGCGACCGAGGCCGAGCTTGAGATCACGGAGGTCAACACGGGGATCTACGCGTTCGACGGCGCCGCCCTGCTCGACACGCTCGCCGCGGTCGGCACCGACAACGCCCAGGCCGAGCGCTACCTGCCGGAGGTGCTGGCGATCCTGCGCGAACGCGGCGCCCGGATCGCGACCATCGCCGCGAGCGACCCGGCGGTGGTGCTCGGTGTCAACGACCGCGTCGGACTCGCCGTGGTCCGCGCCGAGGCGCAGCGGCGCATCCAGGAGCGCCACATGCTCGCGGGCGTCACGATCGTGCAGCCTGCGACCACGACGATCGACGTCGGTGTCGAGATCGGGGAGGACAGCGTGATCGAGCCGTGTACGCAACTGCTCGGCAGCACCCGCGTCGGCGCCGGCGCGACGATCGGACCGCACAGCACGCTGATCGACGCGCTGCTCGGCGAGCAGGTCAGCGTCGTCCATTCTCACCTTGTCCGCTGCGAGGTCCGCGAGGGCGCGAGCGTCGGCCCGTTCGCCTACCTGCGCCCGGGCGCGCTGCTGCGCGAGGGATCGAAGGTGGGGACCTTCGTCGAGGTCAAGAACTCCGACATCGGCGCCGGCGCCAAGGTCCCGCACCTCTCCTACATCGGCGACACCGACCTCGGCGCGCGGTCCAACCTCGGGGCCGGCTCGATCACCGCCAACTACGACGGCACGAGCAAGCACCGCACGACGATCGGGGCGCGGGTCCACGGTGGCGTGCACACCTCCTTCGTGGCGCCGGTGAGCGTCGGCGACGACTCCTGGACGGCTGCGGGGACGGTCGTCACCGGCGACGTCCCGCCCGGGGCACTGGCGGTCGCGAGGGCTCGCCAGCACAACGTGGAGCGCTACAACGAGCGGCGGGAGCAGCGCTGAGATGGCATGCGTGCGCCATGTCCTGCGACCCCCTCGCAACCTCTAGACTCCCGGCTGATGAGCGTGACTGAGCCGCAGCCTGCCATCACGAGTCTCCCGATCGATTACGACAAGCGGCTGATGCTGTTCGCCGGGCGCGCGACGCCGCAGCTGGCCGCGAACATCGCATCCAAGCTCGCCGTCGAGCTCGGCCCCACGAAGCTCAAGACGTTCTCCAACGGCGAGGTTTACTGCCGCTACGAGGAGTCGATCCGCGGCGCCGACGTGTTCATCGTGCAGTCGACCTGCGGCAACGCGCAGGAGGGTCTGACCGCGAACGACGCGTTGATGGAACTGCTGGTGATGATCGACGCCGCGGTCGGTGCATCGGCTCACCGCGTGATCGCCGTCGTGCCGTGGTTCGGGTATTCGCGCCAGGACAAGAAGTCGGCGCCGCGCGAGCCGATCAGCGCGCGCCTTGTCGCGCGCATGCTGGAGTCCGCCGGGGCCGACCGTGTGCTGACGATGGACCTCCACGCCGGCCAGGTCCAGGGCTTCTTCAGCAAGCCGCTCGACCACATGACGGCCCGCTTCATCCTGGCCCAGCACTTCATCGATCTGCACCTCGAGGACGTCGTGGTCGTCGCGCCCGACGTCGGCCGCGCCAAGCTGGCGCAGAAGTTCGCCGAGAAGGTCGGCGCCGACCTCGCCGTGCTGACCAAGGAGCGCCCGGCGCAGCAGGTCGCGGAGATCGGCTACGTGATCGGCGAGGTCGCCGGTAAGACGGCGGTCATCATCGACGACATCATCGACACCGCCGGAACGCTCTGCGCCGCCGCCCAGACGCTGCTCGAACAGGGGGCCAAGAGCGTCTTCGCCGCCGCCACGCACGGCGTCTTCTCCGGCCCGGCCTACGAGAACCTGGCGAGCACGCCCTTCGAGCGGGTCGTCGTGACCGACACGGTCGCCATCGCGCCCGGCGCCCCTGAGAACGTGTTCGTGCTGCCGTGCGCCGATCTGCTGACCGACTCGATCCGCCGCATCTTCACCGACGGCTCTGTCAGCGAGGTGTTCGGCGGCGAGAACCAGCTGTTCTGAGCGTGCCGGTTTGAGCCAGTCCCTCGGCGGCCTGGTTGCAAGGCTCCAGCTGAGCGACGAGGAGGCGCTCGCGATCTTCGAGCTGGACGCGCTCGGCGCGATCGCGGGCGAGGTCGGCCATCGGCCCGAGATCGAGATCCTCGACGTGCTGACGGCCGAGGCCGAGGAGCTGCTCGGGGACGGCGCGCTGGCGCGCTGGGTGCGCGCCGGGCGCCCGCCGGCGAGGCCGATCGACCGCCTGCTCGCCGGCGAGTTCGGCGCCTTCGAGGACGCGCTCGCCCGGCGCGTCGACGAGGTCTCCTGACGATGCCCGGGCGCGCTAAGCCGTGAGGTGGCGAGGCAGGGCTCTGCTCGCCGCCGGCGTGATCGTCTTCCTGCTGGCGAGCGGCGTGCTGGCCCGCTGGCTGTCGCTCGAGAACGTCGAGCGCAGCGCGGTCCTGGTGGTGCTCGAGGACGAGGCGCGGGGCGACGCCACCGCGATGCTCGCGGCACTGCACGGCTGTGACCGCCAGTGCCGGGCGAACGTGAGCGCCGACGCCCGCAGGCTCAAGCGACCCGGCCGCGTCGAGATCCTCGCCTACCAGTCCCCGACGGCCTACTCGCTGAGCACCGCCGTCGGGCTGACGCGCGTCGCCTGGAAGTCCACGCTGCGCCGCCTCCCCGTCGTGCAGTGCGTCAAGGTGGAGCGCGACGGAAACGCGCTCACCGGCCTGACGATCAGGCTGCTCGCCGTGAGCGCCGAGATCCCCGACACCGCCGATTGCTGAGAGCACCGCCGGCCACGCCGGCGCCGCCGGCGCCCGCCCTTCGCGATCGCCTCCCGCGAGCCCTGCGCCGTCCGCGGCGGGGGGGCGTGAGCGGCCGGCAGGCGCCGTTCGCTACGATCCCGGCCCGGTATGGAACGCAGCACACTCACACGACTCGACGTCGCGAGCCGCGAACCGCAAGGCTCGCGCTCAGCGCGACGCCTGCGCCGAGAGGGCCTCGTACCGGGGGTGCTCTACGGCGGCGACGGCGATCCGGTCAGCTTCGCGGTCGAGGACCGCGCACTGCGCAACGCGCTCGCCGCGGTCGGAGCGGTGCTCGAGGTGACCCTCGACGGCGGACGCCCAACCCCGGCGGTGCTCAAGCAGAGCCAGCGCCACCCGGTGCGCGGCCAGCTGATGCACGTCGACCTTGTCCGGGTGCGCCTCGACCAGGCGATCCAGGCGACGGTCGCGGTCGAGCTGCACGGCGCCGATGAATCGCCCGGCATCCGCGACGGCGGTGTGCTCGAGCAGGTCACCCACAGCGTGGCGGTCGAGGCGCTGCCGACGGCGATCCCCGAGTCGATCGGCCACGACGTCTCGGAGATGTCGATCGGCGACACGCTCCTGCTCTCCGCGCTGAAGGCCCCCGAGGGGGTGACGCTGCTCGGCGAGCTCGACGAAATCGTGATCGCGACGCTCAGCCCGCCGCGGCTGCGCCTCGAGGAGGAAGAGGAGATCGAGCAGGAGACGGAGCTGGTCGGCGAGTCCGAGGGCGCGGCGGATGCGCACGACGAGTCGGCCCATGCCGCGGGCGACGCGGCGAGCGGCGACGACAGCGAGTAGCTCCTGCGCCTCTCGCGCGGTCCGTCGATCGACTGGCTCGTCGTCGGGCTCGGCAATCCCGGCCGGGAGTACCTGCACACGCGCCACAACATCGGCTTCGCCGTCGCCGAGGAGCTGGCCCGGCGCTGGGGGCTCGGGGCGGGGCGCGAGCGCTACCGCGGGCGCCTGCGGGAGGGACGTGCCGGCGCCGGCGGCCCGCGCGTGGCCCTGCTCGAACCGCACACGTTCATGAACGATGCCGGCCGCAGCGCCGGCCCGGCCCGCGGCGCCTACCGCCTGCCGCTGGACCGCGTGCTCGTGCTCCACGACGAGATCGACCTGCCGTTCGGCGAGATTCGCAGCCGCGTCGGCGGTGGGCTGGCGGGACACAACGGCCTCAAGTCGCTGCGCCAAAGCCTCGGCGGCGGCGAGTTCGCGCGGGTGCGCATCGGGGTCGGGCGACCGGACTCGACCGATCCGCAGATCGTCGCCGCCTACGTGCTGGGACGCTTCAGCGAGCCTTCGGCGCAGGTCGCGGCGCTGGTCGGCCGGGCCGCTGACGCCGCCGCCGCGATCGTCGCCGGGGAGGAAGCGGGCCCGCCGGGCACGGGGGCGCCCGCTCGCGGCGACTCGGGCGCGGCGGGCGCCGGGCCCGCCGGCTCCGGGTCGCAGTGACGGTCCTCGCGCCGCTGCTGGACCATCTCGCGCAGAGCGATGAGGGCCTGGCGCTGGCCGCGCAGGGTGGCGATGCCTTCTGTTCCTCGGCACTTCGCCCGTACCTGATCGCCGCGCTGCTCGCGCGCTCGGATCCGGGCCCGGCGATCGTCGTCGCGCCGGACGACCGCACGGCGGGCGAGCTCG